>JAFVHO010000043.1 GCA_017474485.1 Prevotella sp. | reverse complement strand
GTTCGGTTCACTGTTCGACGCTACTCAGACCATGGTTAGCAAGATCGACGACGATACCTATCAGGTTCAGGTTGTTTCTTGGTACGACAATGAGAACTCTTACACTTCTCAGATGGTTCGCACCATTAAGTACCTCGCTGAGCTGAAATAATATCGCTTACTGAATTTAAGTTAATGATATCAAGCGGATGCCTTTATGGGTGTCCGCTTGTTTTTGTTTCTGTTTGAAATGTTAATGTTCCATAACAAATATAGCTTTTTGTTTTACTTTTCCTCTCTGGCAGCGTCAAAAGCAATGAAACGTTTAACCAATACATGATTTATTATAACTATTTATGAGAAAAATTATCCTTTCATTGTTGGCACTCTCAAGTTTGACAGTGTCAGCCCAGTTCGGTGCTCCCCGTCAGAACCCGACAGTTCCCTCAGTTACTGAAAACGTGGTTGAAGACTTCAAGCCTGCCTCCTCTAATCAGGACAACAAACAGTACCCGATGGTCAACTCACAGCGCATGGTACGTGCTCAGATTTCGGCTCCTAACGCCACGGCTGTAGGCCTCGACATCGCTGGTAAGATTTATTCGATGACCAAGGATGAGAATGGTGTATGGACAGGTACTTCAGAGCCTCAGGACGAAGGTTTCCACTACTATCAGCTAAACATCGATGGTGCTTCTGTGCCCGATCCAGGTAGCCTTTACTATTATGGTGCCAGCCGTTGGGGTAGTGGTATCGAGATTCCTTCTGCCGACCAGGATTTCTGGCAGGTAAAGAACGTGCCGCAGGGCTCTATGGGCGAGGTCTTCTACTGGTCAACATACACAGAGAAGATGCGTCGCTGCCATGTCTATCTGCCTGCTGAGTATTTTACCAACCCCACCAAGAAGTTCCCCGTTCTGTATCTGCAGCACGGTATGGGTGAGAACGAGTACGGATGGGCCGAGCAGGGTCATACCGCTCAGATTATGGATAACCTGATTGCCGAGGGTAAGGCCGTTCCTTGCATCATCGTCATGGATAATGGTTTGAACACCAGTCGTCCTGGCGAGCAGGGTGGTTTCGGTGGCTTTGGCGGTCCCCGTCCTCAGGGTGGCCAGCGTCCACAGGGTATGCCTCAGGGCCAGCGTCCACAGCGTCCGCAGGGTGCACCTGGTCAGGGTGGTCCTCGTCGTGGTGGCTTCGGAGGCTTTGGTGGCTTCTCTGAAGGTTTCAAGAATGTGCTCTTCAATGATATCATCCCAATGGTTGAGAAGAACTATCGCGTCATTGCCGATCCTCAGCACCGTGCTTATGCCGGTCTGTCAATGGGTGGCATGCAGGCTCGCGAGATTACGCTTGCCAATCCCGATAAGTTCGCTTATGTCGGTTCATTCAGTAGCGGTGCATGGAATGTTGACCAGGTGAAGAATTCAGAAGGCTTTGCCAAGAAGGTCAAGCTGCTGTTCATGAGTGGTGGTGGCAAGGAGAACATGGGCTGTGTTGAGGCAGCCAAGAATATCAAGGAACAGCTCGGTATGAATGCCGTTGGTTACGAATCTCCAGGCACAGCCCACGAGTGGCACACTTGGCGTCGCAGCCTCTATCAGTTTGCCCAGCTGATGTTCAAATAATTATCCATTCGAGTCGTATAACTAAGTATTGTTTTATATTTCAAGAACATCCAACTACTAAAAGGCGGTTGGATGTTCTTCATTTGTAATTTGTTGTATGAAAGTCTTGCTGGTTGGCAGTGGTAGCGTAATCCCTTCGTTTTCATTCCCAATTCATACCGAATTCATGTCGAACTCATGGCCTTGGAGATAGGGCTCGCATAGAGAGACCCATGAGAGGCCCATGAGCAAGCATAGAGCAAGCATAGAGTAAGGTATGAGCAAATATTGGGTAAGAATAGAGGTATATGAGTTACTTTCGTTCGAAAATTAAAAGAAAAATAATTTTTCCTTTTGAATTTTACTCACTTTTTCGTAACTTTGCAGCGAAAATTAACATTATTGACCAATTAAAAAAGACAAAGCGTATGAAAAGTGTAAGATTTGTATCTGCTCTTTTTGCCATAATGATGGTAGGAGTAGTGTGTGCTCAAGACAAGGCGTGGCCTTGGGATTTCCCTCAGGGAATAAAGATTGAAGCCGAGCCGGGACAGAAGATCCTGACTTGCCAGAGTTTTTATTTCGATAAGGTGAAAAGTAATGATGACTTGACGAAGTCGGTGCTGATCTGGTATGACAGAGAGATGGAGCAGGTAGGTCCCGAGAAGTCGGACATCGGACGTTCGGACAAACAGCTGGTGCCCAATGCACTGATTATCCCCCTGAAGAAGGGTGAGAAGGCCAAGAAGGGTGATGTGGTGCTGACTTGGTGGCAGAGTGGTAGCGGACTGGACCGTGCCATCGTCATTGATGCCTCTAATCCTACAGAGCCTGTTGGCGTCTATCTGGACCGTTACTGGAAAGACGACCCCAAAGATGAGAAGAACAAGGAGCTGGCTAAGGGCGAGAAACTGAAACCTAACACGTTTAATGTGCTGAAGGACGGTGAGTGGCAGCCGGGTGCCAGCGTGGCCTATCGCGAAGATGGTGAGTGGAAGAAAGGCATCTTGATGAATGTTTCGGGCGACAAAGTGCTGCTGTCGGTATTCTCCAGCCATCTGATGGCTACTACGAAGGACCGTTGCAAGCTCATCCCCATGAAGGAGAAGATTAAGAAGGGTAACAAGGTGTGGGCCACATTTGTTGACGGCTTCAGGTCTGGTTATATCGTGAAGGAGATTAACGAGAAGGTTGGTCGTCTCTGGGTACAGCGCGAAGGCAGTACAAGGCTGGAGTGCAAGAGCATTGCCGAGGTGACCAAGGTATTGGACTAATATATATGTAATAGGTAATATATAATAAGGTATAGAAAGCATAGAAAACAAAAATTAATCGAAAAACATTATGGCTTATCAAGAAGTAACAACTACGGGTTATGGTACCCGAGTAGGTAATTCGTTTAAGGCGATTGGTTCAGGTATCCTGCTGTTCCTGGCAGGTACGGCCCTGTTGTGGTGGAACGAAGGTCGCGCAGTGAAGACTGAGAAGATGCTGGACGAGGCAGGTAGTGCCTACGTCGAGATGGAGAATCCCAACAAGAAGGATGCTTCGTTGGAGGGCGAGCTGATTTGCGGTACCGCACTGGCTACCACTGAGGACTCGCTGAGCGATGCGCAGTTTGGCATTGGTGCGAAGGCTATCTCGCTGACCCGTAAGGTAGAGTACTACCAGTGGGTGGAGCACTCTCAGGAGAAGAAGGAAGACAAGTTGGGTGGTAAGGAAGTGACCACCACGACCTATACATACTCGAAAGAGTGGGTGAGCCGTCCCGTGGAGTCGGCTCAGTTCAAGGATCCTGCTTATCAGAACAAGAACATGGTGCTGACCACCATCGAGGATGCTGAGCAGTATGCCGAGAACGTATCGTGGGGTGCCTATAAGCTGAACGAGAGCCTGATTCACAGCATCTCGTCACGTGAAGGTGTGGATTTGGCTATTTCTGAAGACTTGCTGAAGCAGTTTGACCAGAATACCAAGACCGCTTATGAGCGTTTCTATGGTGTGCAGAAAAATCAGCAGCCCGCTGCAGAGCCTGCACAGACGGCTGTCGTCTCCGACAGTGCCAAGGCCGTTCAGGATTCTATCAACAACGCTATAGCCAACGCTGAGAACAAGAAGGACTTGGAGTATATCCACCAGGCCAGCAACGTGCTGTATTTCGGTCGCGTACCCGGTTCACCTGAGGTTGGTGACGTCCGTGTGACGTTCGAGAAGGTGGTACCTGCCAAGGTGACTGTGATGGCTGTTGTTGACGGTGACACGTTCAAGCCCTTCAAGGCTAAGAACGGCAAGCGCTTCCAGACCCTGGTTATGGGCAAGAAGAGCGGCGACGAGATTATCGAGGCCGAGAAGGAAGCTAACAACATGTGGACATGGGCCCTGCGCATTATCGGAATCCTGATGGTAATTGGCGGTCTGAAGGGTATCTTTGGCTTCATCGAGACCATCCTCAAGGTGGTGCCCTTTATTGCCGGCATCTTCGGATGGGGTATCGGACTCGTCTGCACGGTGGTTGGTGTTGCCTGGTCGTTGATCGTCATCGCTATCGCTTGGCTGTTCTATCGTCCGCTGCTGGGCATCTCGCTACTCGTACTGGCAGGCTTCCTGGTTTGGGTATTTGCCTTCAAGGGCAAGGACAAGTTGAAGGAGCTGGCTGCCAAGGCTAAGGAGAAGACTGCCAAACCCGCTGCTGCTCCCGCTCCTGCAGAGGCACCCGCTGAGTAGACTGTCAAATGAAACTTAAGGTCAATCGCAAGACTATCGAAATATTTGAGGGTGCGCAGGTTCGCCATGCGCTCCTCAGATATTTTGCTATTAAGGGGTTGGATGTCCGACTGGTAGAAGGTCTGAAAGTAACCGACCGTATGGGTCACGAAATCGATTTGGATGCCCCTGTCAGTCAGCATAGTGTGGTTAAATTTAAACTCACTTAAAACTATAATCTGTTATGAAAAAAATACTGTTAGCCTTGTTGATGGTTCCTTTTGCTCTCTGCATCTGGGCTCAGAATAAGCAAGAGGTACATATCCTTTCATCTAACGATATGCACGCTGCTATCGAGTGTTTCCCACGTCTTTGTTTCGTGGCAGACTCGCTGCGTACGCTCTATCCCGACCTGCTGGTGCTTTCGGCAGGCGACAACCGTTCGGGCGACCCTATCAACGACATGTATGAGATTCCTGCCTATCCAATGGTGTCGCTGATGAATATCGTGGGTTTCCATGCCACGACATTAGGCAACCATGAGTTTGACTCTGGCGAAAAAGGATTAGCAAAACTCATCACGATGTCTGACTTTCCGTACCTTTGTGCCAACTGCCATCCTGCAGCATCGACGGGTATTCACCTGCGTCCTTGGCAGATGTTTGATGTAGGTGGTGTCCGTCTGGCCGTTATCGGTGTGACAGCCCTTGGCCCGATGGGTAAGCCCGAGAGCCATCCTGACAATATGACCCATATTGAATTCACCGATCCTCTTCAGACGGTGCAGCAGTACAAATACCTGCGCCAGCAGAGTGATGTTGTGCTGTTGCTTTCTCATATGGGTTATGAGGACGATGTGAAACTGTCGAAAGACCTGCCCTGGGTGGACCTCATTGTTGGTGGTCACTCACACACGCAACTCAATGGCGGCGAGATGCACAATGGTCTGTTGATTACGCAGAACGTCAACCGCTTGGCTCGTGTCACACATATCACGCTGACGCTGGAGAATGGCAAGGTCATCGGCAAAAAGGCTGAGAACATTGCCATCAAGGGCGTAAAGCGCGAGAATAAGGTGGTGGGTAAACTGACTGACTACTTCGTCAACAACCCTGCCTTCGACGAGATACTGGCTGTTAACGATGCCCCTGTTTCAACGTACGAAGAACTGGGCTGCCTGATGACTGATGCTTATCTGAAGGCCACTAATGCCGATATCAGTCTGCAGAACTACGGTGGTGTACGTTACGACACCCTCAGCGTCCGTGGCATCAGCGTGAAGGACGTACTGCAGCTGGATCCCTTCCAGAACAATCTCGTTGAGATGACCGTCACGGGCAATGAATTTATTGACATAATAAAAATGTGCTTCGTCAACGATCAGGCACGCTTTCCGCTGATGAGCGGTGTTACAGCCGAATATGTGCTGGACGATACCAAACAGCAGGTGAAGAAGGTGGTGCTCTATGGCCCTGACGGCAAGAAGCTGAACCTGAAGAAGACCTATCGTGTAGTGACGAACAACTATGTGCAGGCCATCACACCTACCAACCGCAAGGATGAGGGCCACAGTCTGGGCATTGGTACTGCTGAGGCCATCATGCAGTATCTGAAGGCCTTAGGACACGTGAACTATCAAGGTAAGACATGTGTAAAGCAGATTCAAAAGTAATGAAAAAACTATTGTTTTCTGTCTTGTTGTTGTTTGTCGTACTGACAACATCAGCACAAAAGAAAGAGGTACATATCCTCTCAATTAACGACCCCCATGCCGCTATCGGCCAATTTCCACGTCTGGGTTATGTGGCCGACTCGTTGCGTGCACTCTATCCCGACCTGCTGATACTCTCAGCAGGTGATAACCGTTCGGGCGACCCCATCAACGACATGTTCGACATTCCCGCTTATCCGATGGTGGCGCTGATGAACCAGGTTGGCTTCCATGCTACAGTTGTTGGCAATCACGAGTTCGACTCCAATCAGGACGGACTGGCGCGTCTCATTGGTCTTTCTGCCTTCTCTACGCTCTGTGCAAACATGGAGCCCGATGCCAAGTGGAAGATGCACGTCAAACCCTATCAGAAGTTTGATGTAGGCGGTGTCATGGTAGGTGTTCTTGGCGTGACGGCATTAGGTTCGATGGGCACTCCTGAGAGCCACCCCAAGCGTCTTACGGATATCAAGTTCATGGATCCCTTGGAGACCATTAAGCAGTACGAATTCCTGCGCAAGGAGTGTGACGTCGTGCTTCTGCTTTCGCATCTGGGCTATAACGACGATGTGAAGTTCTCTGCCGACCTGCCTTGGGTTGACATCATCGTTGGCGGACACTCACACACCCAGTTGGAAGGTGGCGAGATACACAACGGCATCCTGATTACGCAGAACATGAAGAGTCTGAAGAACGCCACGCACTCCACACTGGTGTTGGAGAATGGCAAGGTCGTCAGCAAGAAAGCTGAGCGTATTGCCATTGACAAACAGGGCAACAAGAATGCGACCCTCGCCGAACTGGTGCGTTATTTCTCAGAGAATCCAGCCTTCAAGCGTGTGCTGGCTGTTGCTGAGACACCATTCGACAACAACGAGGAACTGGGCTGTATGGTTTGTGACGCCTATATGGCTGAGACGGGTGCCGACCTGTCGTATCAGAATGCCGGTGGCGTGCGAATCGATAGCCATGCTGCAGGCAATATGACTGTTGGCGACGTCATGCAGATGGACCCCTTCCAGAACGATGCCGTAGAGGTCAGCGTAACGGGCAAGGAACTGGCTGACATGCTGATATCCTGTTACGACAACGACAAGCAGCGCTTCCCCTATGTTGGTGGTATGACCTGCGATGTGACCATCAATCCCGCTGATGGTAAAATCAAGAAGCTCGTGCTGTTCGGCAAGGATGGCAAGAAGCTGAACCTGAAGAAGACCTACCGTGTGGTGAGCAACAGCTATACAGTGGCTGTCAGTCCTACCAGTCGTGCCGACCAAGGCCATAGCATTGGTATCACGACACCCGACCTGATTAAGAACTATTTGGAACATCAGGGGCGTATTAGTTATCAAGGTAAGAAATGTTTAAATATCATAAAATGAAGAAACTGATGATTCTGGCCGTCTGTGCGATGGCCGTCATGATGAGTTGTAAGAATAAGGGTCAGAATGCTGCGGCTGAAGGTGCCGACTCTGACTCAGTGGCAATTGACAGCGTGCTGGCTGAAATGCCTGATACTGCCCCGCGCCCCATGTTCCTTTACGTACAAGACAAGGAGCACATGCAGGTGGTGTATTGGATGACTAGCGCACCCAAAGAAGAAGACTATTCGGAAGCCGACATCTCGAAGGCTCGTGGCCTATGGGCCTTGCAACAGATGGCGCGTCGTAATGCTGCCAAGTACACGAACCTGCTGAAGGACGACAAGAACGTCGTGGCTATCAAGTTTATTGATGAAGTGCTGAAGAATCCAGATGGTGAAGTGATGTTCCCGGGAGAGTTGCATGGACGTCCCGAGATACCTGCACCCGGTTTGCGCTTTGCCCTGCAGGATCCTAAGCTCTACAAGTCGGACCTTGAAGGTTTCCGTGTCATCGTGTGCGATGATTACCTGCAGTCGCGCAAGGTGCTGAAAATCACTGATGTAAATAATAAGCCCATGCCACAGGATGTCGTGAAGAAAATGGAGAAGAAGTATGGCATGAAGGCCCAGCATTCGATGATTAGCTGTAACATCGAGGGTGGTTACGTGTCTGGTGCCATCCAGTTTAAGGGTGAATACAAGAATGCCCCCAAGTTCCCTGGCGAGGATAATCAAAAAGTGGCAAAGGCTTTGGCGCTGGAAGTGCTGGCCAAAGGCGACTCTGTATGGGTACTTGAGCAGATTGGTACGATATTCCCAGGCGAAGGTCCGACGTGGAATGCTGATGACGGTGGCGAGTATTTCCCCAACAGTATCGTTGCAGCCTTCGAAGGTCCTAAAGGTTTGGAACTGTGTTACGTGCATGGTGCGCCTGAGAGTGTGACTGTCGGCATGCTCTTCCCACGTAATAATAAACTCGAGGAGCAGATGTACGAATGCTACCACTCCATGATTGATGAGGATATTCCCGTCTGGAAGAAGGATATTGACGAGATGAACAAGCTGTTCCAGAAGAAAAACACCGTTAGCGGCATTAAGCTGACCAAGTGGGCACACGTATGGATGGGTGATGATGTGGAGTGGATTCACATGGCCGACAAGGATGGAGAGTATGGTGGTATCTTTATCCGTAAAAATGGTAAGATACAGCTGGTGCAGATGGAGGATCCCAAAAGAAAAGCTTTGCATCTGTGGCTGAATGGCATTTCCTACCTGAAGTTTGCCGGTTCTGCAGGTGGCCCTTCATGGTATACGGAAATCATTGGCTATAAGGACGGTAAGCAGGTCGAGACATTCAACATGCTGGAAGTAGAAGGCGAGGTTGACGAATGCAGACTGAATGGTAAAGTCTTGACGGAGAATGAAGGACGTGCCTACGTCGAAAAGTTTGCTGACGCTAAACCGCTGAATGAATACTGGAACGAACCACAACAGTAAGCAAGAATAAAAATAATTGCCGTCTGGCTTTGTCGGACGGCAAATATTTTGTAACTTTGTGCGCAAAAATAATATTGATTATGAATCAAAACATAGAAAAGATTCTCAAAGGTTGCGGATGTCTGTCGATAGGCAGCTTTGCGTTTTTTATTTTATTGGGCGTCATCGGTACATGCGTAGGTGATGATGATGAGTCGATAGAAAACGACCTGAGGGCCAAAGTAGACAGTATCACCGCACAGAAGAAAGACTCGGTCGTTGTGAACGAACCGTTGGAGGGTGATCCCTATCAAGAACTCGATGAGCTGATTGGTTTGGGCAGCGTGAAGACGGAAGTCCGTTCGTTGGCTAACTTCGTGAGACTACAAAAGGAGCGCGAAGCCAAGGGCCTGAAGACAGCCAAGGTATCGTATCACCTTGTGTTCTACGGATCGCCTGGTACTGGTAAGACTACCGTAGCCCGTATCGTAGGTCGTATCTATAAGGACCTCGGCGTATTGAAGAAAGGTCATACCGTTGAGACGGACCGTGCCGGATTATGTGGCCAGTACGTTGGTCAGACGGGTCCCAAGACTGATAGTGTGATTGCCAAAGCCTTGGATGGTGTACTTTTCATCGATGAGGCCTATTCACTGGTGCCTGAAGGTGGCGCTGGCAACGACTATGGTCAGGAGGCCATCTCGACTATCCTGAAGCGTATGGAAGACTATCGCGATCGTCTGGTGGTGATTGTGGCCGGTTATAAGAATGAGATGCAGCGCTTCATTGATTCGAACCCTGGTTTGCAGTCGCGCTTCAACCGCTATATCGACTTCCCCGATTATACAGGTGCTGAACTTACCGACATCTTCAAGATGTATATGAAGAAGAATCAGTACACGCTGTCGAAGGAAACTGAGGCATACCTGAAGGAACGTTTCGACTTTGCTGTAGCACACAAGGACCGCAACTTTGGTAATGCCCGTTATGCCCGTAATGTGTTTGAAAAGAGTATTCAGGCTCAGGCTAACCGATTGGCTGATGAGAAGAATCTGGATAAGGACAAGTTGACTGAACTGACCATCGAAGACTTGAAGGAAGGTTTCGCCTCCAAGACAAATATTAGACGGTAATAGTATCATAGCTGCGATAATCAGAATTGCCGATGCAGAAGATGATTACCATACTCGGACCGACAGCCAGTGGCAAGACGCCATTGGCTGCTGCTTTGGCGCAACAGATAGGTGGAGAGATTATCTCTGCTGACTCGCGTCAGGTGTACCGACGTATGGACATCGGAACAGGCAAGGACTTGGCGGACTATCGTCTTGTGGTCGACGGTTTAGCCGTCGACATTCCCTACCACCTCATCGACATTTGTGAACCTGGCACCAAGTACAATCTGTTCCAGTATCAGCAGGACTTCTTCGATGCGTATCAAAATATCAGGAGTAGGGGAGTGGTACCCGTCCTCTGTGGCGGTACGGGACTCTATATCGAAGCCGTTCTGAAAGGTTACAAGCTATCTCCTGTGCCTCAGAATCCTGAACTGAGGGCACGACTGGAAGGAAAAACGCTCAATGAACTGACGCAGATGTTAGTGGAACTAAAGACGCAAAACGGTTCTGTGATGCACAATAAGACTGACGTCGATTCATGCCAGCGTGCTATCCGTGCCATTGAGATAGAAACCTATAATCTCGAGCATCCCGTACCTCGTCGTGAATTGCCGCCTGTTGACTCGCTCATTATTGGCGTGAATATCGACCGTGAAGCACGTCGTGAAAAGATTACCCGACGGTTGAAGGCACGTTTGGAAGAAGGAATGATTGATGAGGTAAAGGGGCTGATGGCTGAAGGCATTCCAGCCGAAGACCTGATTTATTACGGATTGGAGTATAAGTTCGTGACGGAATATATTGTCGGCAAGACGACCTACGACGAGATGTTCACACGTCTGGAAATTGCTATCCATCAGTTTGCCAAGCGTCAGATGACATGGTTCCGGGGTATGGAGCGTCGGGGCTTTAAGATTCACTGGATTGATGCCTTGCAACCCATGGAAGAGAAAGTTAATGAGATATTGAAGTTATGGCAGTAGAAGATACAAGGTGGGGCATATTGTATTGTCCGAAAGGAAAAGGCTCCAAGCAGCGTGAGAAAATCCAGCGTGTGCTGGATGAGCGAGGCGTGCAGTACGACTTTGTGCAGAGCGAGTCGAGTGACAGTGTGGAACGATTGGTCACCATGCTCATCCATAATGGTTATAAGACCATCGTTATTGTGGGTGGTGACTCGGCGCTGAACGATGCTGTCAACTGTCTGATGAACGAAGAGAAACAGGTGCGTGATACGATTGCCTTAGGCATTATTCCCAATGGTGTATTGAACGATTTTGCACGCTATTGGGATTTCAAGGAGGGGAATCTGGAACAAACCGTCGATTGGCTGATGAAGCATCGTGTGCGTACGATAGACTTGGGCTGTATCCGCTATCAGAACAAACAGGGCGAACAGTGTCACCGCTATTTCGTAAACTGCATCAATATCGGACTCATTGCTGACGTGATGAATCTGCGCCGACAGACTCATTCGTTGCTTGGTTCGCGGACGCTCTCGTTTATTGTTTCCATCTTCCTGATGATTTTTCACCGAATGGACTATAAGATGCATGTTCGCATCAACAGTGACGAGGTCAACCGAAAGGTGATGACGATGTGTGTGGGCAGTGGTCCTGGCTACGGACAGACACCGAGCGCAGTGCCATATAATGGCATGCTCGACGTGTCGATGATATACCATACAGAGATTCTGCAGGTGTTCGCCGGACTCTGGTTGCTCATCACCGGACGATTCCTGAACCACCGTGCCGTGCATCCATATCGTACCCGTGAAGTGATAGTCGAAGAAGCGAAACATGCACTGGTCGGAGTGGATGGTCGATTGCTTGGAATACCAGAGGGTTCATATCGCATAACAGTGGAGCAGGAAGTCATTAATTTCCTTATTCCGGACTGAAAAATTGTGAAAAAAGAGTAAAAACGGGCGTTTTTGAAAAAAAATGCCCGTTTTATTTTGTAGTCCCGTGAAAAATGTCTAACTTTGGGGAAAATTAAATATTCCTAAAACATAATTGATAAAAAGAGACATAAGGAACTATGAGTTATTTACGATTTGAAAAAGCGGTAATGACCAATTTGGAGGAGTCGCTCCGTCGTGAATTGCTTCGGACAAACCGTTCTGGCGCCTACAGTGCTTCTACACTTGTAGACTGTAACACGCGCAAGTATCACGGTCTGCTCGTTGTTCCCGTACCCGAACTGGACGACGACAACCATGTGTTGCTCTCGTCGCTCGACTGTACGGTGATTCAACACGGTGCTGAGTTCAATCTCGGACTCCACAAGTATCAGGGCAACAACTACAGTCCTAAGGGTCATAAGTACATCCGCGAGTTTAGTTGTGATGTTGTGCCTACCACGATTTACCGCGTGGGTGGCGTAGTGTTGAAGAAGGAAGTGGTGTTCCAGCACTATGAGGACAGAATCCTCATCCGCTATACACTGGAAGATGCCCACTCGGCTACCACTCTGCGTTTCCGTCCGTTCCTGGCTTTCCGTTCCGTTCGTCAGTTCACGCACGAGAACTCGACTGCTTCGCGCGAGTACCATCCCGTGGACAACGGTATCAAGACCTGTATGTATGCCGGCTATCCCGATCTTTACATGCAGTTCTCGAAGAAGAACGAGTTCGTGTTCCAGCCAGACTGGTATCGTGGTGTGGAATATCCAAAGGAGCAGGAGCGCGGTTATGCTTCGAACGAAGACCTTTACGTGCCTGGCTACTTCGAGATGAGCATCAAGAAAGGCGAGAGCATCATCTTCGCAGGTTCTACGTCGGCTGCCAAGCCTAGTATGCTGAAAAAGATGTTCGACGAAGAGGTTGACGACCGCGTGCCTCGCGACAATTTCTATCACTGTCTGGTGACGGCTGCCCACCAGTTCCACTTCCGCGATTGCCGCAGTGGCGCCATGGAGAAGATTGACAAGAAGGACGAGCGTTACCTGCTGGCAGGCTATCCTTGGTTCAAGGCTCGTGCTCGCGATACGTTTATCGCACTGCCGGGTCTGACCCTTGGCATCGGTGAGATTGACTATTTCGAGATGGTGATGAAGACCTCGGAGAAAGCTCTCCGCGAGTTTATGGCCGACAAACCCATTTCCGGCAAGATTTATGAGATTGAGCATCCCGACGTCCCCCTGTGGGCTATTTGGGCTATCCAGCAGTATGTGAAGGAAGTCGGCAGGGAACAGGGCTACAAGATGTATGGCAAACTGGTGAAGGACATCGTGAAGTATATCCTCGCCGGTGGTCATCCCAACCTGCGACTGGATGAGAACGGGCTGTTGTATGCCAACGGTCGCGACAAGGCCATTACATGGATGAACTCTACGGCTAACGGACGTCCTGTGGTACCTCGCTCGGGTTATATCGTTGAGTTCAATGCTTTGTGGTATAATGCCCTGAAATTCTGTGCATCCTTAGAGGCTGAGTTCGGCGATAAGAAGTTTGCCGAGAAACTGGAGCAGCAGGCCGAAGTCTGCAAGACGTCGTTCGTTGATACTTTTATGAACGAATATGGTTATCTGCTTGACTATGTGGATGGTACGATGATGGACTGGAGTGTTCGTCCGAACATGATATTCCCCGTGGCCTTCGACTATTCGCCGCTTAATCAGGATCAGAAGAAGAGCGTATTGGATATCTGTACGCGTGAACTGCTGACACCTAAGGGACTGCGTTCGCTGTCGCCTAAGAGTGGCGGCTACAATCCGATGTATGTCGGTCCGCAGACACAGCGTGACTATGCTTACCATCAGGGTACGGCATGGCCTTGGTTGGGTGGTTTCTACATTGAGGCCAGCCTGAAACTCTTCAAGCGTACCCGTCTCTCATTCATTGAGCGCCACATGGTGGGCTATGAGGAAGAGATGGACTACCATGCTCTGGGAACTATCAGTGAATTGTTCGACGGTAACCCGCCATTCCATGGACGTGGTGCTATGGCCTTTGCCATGAATGTGGCAGAAATCCTGCGTGCGGTGAAGTTGCTGGAGAAATATACTTATCAAAAATAAATAAGGAGGAGACGCTATGAAAGTTTTAATGTTTGGATGGGAGTATCCTCCTCACGTATTCGGTGGACTTGCCACTGCTAATTATGGAATCTCGCAGGGTCTCTATGCTCAGGGTGATATGGACATTACGCTATGTCTGCCGCATCCCTTTGGCGACGAGGACCGTTCTGCTTGTCAGATTGTGGCCATGAATGCTGTGCCCATTGCCTATCGCGACGTGTCTGCCGACTATGTTCGCGAGCGTGTAGGCAACATCATGGATCCCGACCTTTATTTCCGTCTGCGCGACCACTTGTATGCCGACTTCAACTACATGCATGTCAACGACCTTGGTGCTATGGAGTTTGCAGGCGGTTATCCGGGCAATTTGCACGAGGAAATCAATAACTATTCGATTATTGCAGGTGTCGTGGCTCGCACTCTCGACTATGACATCATTCATGCCCATGACTGGCTAACCTATCCTGCAGGTATCCATGCCAAGCAGGTTTCTGGCAAGCCTTTGTGCATCCACGTACATGCTACTGACTTTGACCGCAGTCGCGGTAAGGTGAACCCAACTGTTTACTCGATTGAGAAGAACGGTATGGACAATGCCGACTGTATCATGTGTGTGTCGGAGTTGACGCGTCAGACGGTCATTAACCAGTACCATCAGGATCCGCGTAAGTGCTTCACGGTTCATAATGCTGTGTACCCGCTGCCCGATGAGTATCAGGCTATTCCTCGTCCTGACCATACGGGTAAGGACAAGGTGGTAACGTTCCTCGGACGTATCACTATGCAGAAGGGTCCTGAGTACTTTGTCGAGGCTGCCAACATGGTTATCCGTCGTACCAAGAATGTCCGTTTCTGCATGGCAGGTTCTGGTGACATGATGGATGCGATGATTCATTTGGCTGCTGAGCGTGGCATTGCCGACCGTTTCCACTTCCCGGGCTTTATGCGCGGCAAGCAAGTTTACGAGTGTCTGAAGGATTCCGACGTCTATGTGATGCCTTCTGTGTCTGAACCGTTTGGTATCTCGCCGTTGGAGGCCATGCAGTGTGGCACGCCTTCTATCATCTCGAAGCAGTCTGGTTGTGCTGAGATTCTGACCAACTGCATCAAGGTTGACTATTGGGACATCCATGCGCTGGCTGACGCCATCTACTCCATCTGTGCCAACGAGTCGCTCTTCAAGTACTTGAAAGAGGAAGGTAAGAACGAGGTTGACCAGATTACTTGGGAGAAGGTCGGTGCCTGGATTGCCACCCTCTATAAGAGAACTCTCGGTTGGGAACAATAAAAGGTAAAAAAGTAAAAAGGTAAAAAAGTAAAGAGTTATGAAAACAATTTGTTTATATTTCGAGATACATCAGATTATCCATCTGAAGCGTTACCGTTTCTTCGATATCGGTACCGATCATTATTACTATGATGACTACGAGAACGAGCGTAGCATCACCGACATTGCCAATCGCAGCTACATGCCGGCACTGACGGCCATTGGCGACATGATTAAAGAGCATGGCGACTATTTCAAGGTGGCCTTCTCGCTCAGCGGTACGGGTATTGAGCAGTTGGAGTTCCACGCTCCGCAGGTCATTGCCAAGTTGCAGGAACTGAACCAGACCGGTTGTGTCGAATTCTTGGCTGAGCCTTACAGCCACGGCCTGTCGTCGCTGGCTAACGAGGAAACTTTTGCGCTTGACGTAAAGAAACAGATGGCGAAGATAGAAGAACTGTTTGGCAAGAAGCCGACCGTGGCCCGTAACTCGTCACTTATCTACAGTGATGATATCGGTGGACAGATTGCTGCCATGGGCTTCAAGGGTATGCTGACCGAGGGTGCCAAGCACGTGCTGGGTTGGAAGTCGCCGCACTATGTCTACAACTGTAACATCGCCCCGAACCTGAAGCTGTTACTGCGTGACGTCGAGCTTTCTGACGACATC
Source organism: Prevotella sp. (assembly GCA_017474485.1). GTDB lineage: Bacteria > Bacteroidota > Bacteroidia > Bacteroidales > Bacteroidaceae > Prevotella. The sequence continues at coordinate 6,594 of JAFVHO010000043.1, read as the reverse complement.
TCGTTGCGCTTCAATAATCCTGACTGGGAGGGCTATCCTTTGTTTGCGGACAACTACATCGACCGCATTGCGAAGTTCCCTGAGGAGGAGCAAATCATCAATATCTTCATGGAACTGTCGGCTTTGGGTATCGCTCAACCGCTCAGCTCGAACATCCTCGACTTCCTGAAGGCACTTCCTGCTTGTGCCAAGGAGAAGGGAATCACGTTCTCGACACCTACCGAAATCTGCATGAAGGTGAAGAGTGTTGGTGCTATTGACGTACCCGATACGCTGTCGTGGGTTGATGAGGAGCGCGACTGCTCATGCTGGCTGGGTAATGCTATGCAGCGTGAGGCTTTCAATAAACTGTATAGCGTGGCTGACCGTCTGCGTATTGCCGACGACCCGCGCATCAATCAGGACTGGGACTATCTGCAGGCCTCCAATAACTTCCGCTTCATGACTACCAAGCCCTCGAACGTTGGTTTGGATCGTGGCATCTACAGCGGACCCTTCGATGCCTTCACGAATTACATGAATATCCTCGGTGACTTCATCAACAGAGTCAATGCTCTCTATCCCCTTGAGATTGAGAACGATGAGCTCAACGCTCTGTTGACCACTATCCGCAACCAGGGTGACGAGATTGAGATGAAGGACAAGGAGATTACCCGTCTGAAGGCCCGTCTTGAGAAGTTGGAGCCGAAGGAAACCAAGAAGCTTGCAGCTGCTAAGAAACCTGCTAAAAAGGCTGCGAGTAAGAAAGAGAAGAGCTAAACTTGTTTAAGCTCTTCCGAACGTGAGCAGGCTCGACTGTTGGTCAAGGCTGCAAGTAAGAAAGAGAAGAGCTAAGCTTGCTTAAACTCTTTTTATCCCGTTATAAGCGGGCGAAAGATGGCAAAACGATGCATCTTCGCCCGCTTTTCCGTACAACAGACAATATGACAACACAGAACTTTGGGCTTGCGGCATCGGTGATGCGGCACGCGGAAATTTGAATAATTTCTCGCCACAGGCGACTGAAACAAGGAGTGCTCCCGTGTTTTAGGTTAGGTGACTGCTACTGGTTATTCTAATGTCGCCAGATATTCCGTTGCTGTCATCACAGGTATCTTCGATGCCGTGAAATCTTTGCCGTTGCGTGTAATGATGACATCGGCTTTGGCTTTCAAGGCTGTATAGTATTGGAGGGCATCTTCGAAGTCTTTGAATTGCGAGGCCAGAGAGTCATCAACCGTACGCTCGCTGGTTGTAGCGACACGGGGGAGTTGGCGAAAGTTAGATAAAAGATTACGTACACCTTCAGAGCCATGCTTTCGAAGGAGGAAAGAGGCAGTAGAATAAGTCATCGGCGAGACGATGAGTTGCACCTGCTTGTTGTAGGCCATAGTGAAAAGACGCACAGCGTCGTGGCAGAAAGGCTCACGGCGGTCAAGCAGATCGACAACAATATTGGTATCGAGAAAGAGGCGTGTCATTTGTATTTCTCCTCCAAATATTCGTTATAGGCTTTCCGAGCGTTCAAATCGTCATTAGCCACGGGGCTTCCTGCGCCAAGCAGACTAAGCACTATGTCAGGGACTTCTTCTTTGGCGGCGGTCTTGTTGGCAGGGCGGGCATGACGACGGAGGTGCCGCACATAGTGCTGCACGTTCTCCAGCATCTCAACGCTCATCTTGTCGAGTTCTGCCACAATGGATGTTCTGAGTTCAACGGTTGTCATGACTGTAATGTTTGATATCGCCTGCAAAGATACAAAACTTTTGTGAATTATGGTGCGATTATCGTATAAAAAATAAGATTTGATAGATTTGAAAGATTTCTCGCCAAAGGCGACTGAAGGATAAAGGAGTGTATAAAAGTTACGGTTTTTCGACCTAAAGGCCACGGACCGTTCTGATTACGGTCATGGCCAAGACTATCATTAAGGACTTGCAGCTAAACGAGGCTGTAAGCCCTTTTTTCTGTTGAACCTTTATTTTGTGGGCATATACTCGCGGACGAGGCGGCGCAGGGGTTCGGCGGCTTCTGCCTGGTTGGGGTTGTAGCGCAGGATGACGGTGATGAAGCGGGTGGAGTCGTCAATCACCTTGCCGTAATATTCCAAGTCGCCCTCGGTGCCCTGATGGATGCTGTAGTCGTCGCCAGCCTCAATGAGTTCGGCACCCATGCCCATGAGCTGCTGACCAGGGGTGCGGAAAACGTCGTCGCCCTTCTGCAGGTCTTGCACCATAAACGATAGCGAGACGTCGTCGGTCATGAATACCTCCATCTGGTCGTCGGCCAAGTACTGGTGACGTAGGTAGCTGGGATAGCTGATGTCGATGCCGAGGTCAGTGCTGTGATAGTGGATGGTGTCGGAATTACCCAGCTCAATGGCCAGACTGTCGTCGCTGGTCATCACGTTGCTGAACGATTTGAGCTGCTGGCGGTTGCCGCAGGCCGTACAGGCTAGTAATATAATAAGATATAGGAGATGTTTCGTCATGACGCAATCACACCATCACACCAGCTCCACCTTGTTGATGTCCTGTTCCTTCTCGCAGTAGTGGCAGGTCAGAATGCCGTCGGACACGTGGAAATGGGTGGCCATAGGCTCGTTGTTGGTGATGCACTTGGGGTTGTTGCACTTGACGATGCCCTTAATCTCCTCAGGGGTCTCAACTGTCTTCTTTTCGACGACTTCGTAGTCGCGGATGATGTTGAGGATGACCTTGGGGGCCACGACGGAGAGACGGGAAATCTCGTCGTCTGTAAAGAATTTGTCACTGACCTTGATGATGCCCTTGTTGCCGACTTTCTGCGAGGGGTAGTTGTTACCGATGGTGACGGGTGTCTTCAGGTCGAAAAGTCCTAAAAGATTGGCTACCTGATAGGTTTTGGCAGCGGGTATGTGGTCTATAACGGTGCCTTGCTCGATGGCGGCAACCAAGCGTTCTTTCTTGTTCATCCTATAATGGTTTTATCGTTCTTTACTTCGTCTAAACTGATGCCTAATACGTCGCAGAATATGGCTTCGCGGGCGAAGAGTCCGTTGCCTGCCTGCTGAATATAGTAGGCGTGGGGGTTGGCGTCGACATCGTAGGCTATCTCGTTGACGCGGGGCAGGGGATGCAGGATGCGCATGTTGGGCTTGGCCAGACGCAGCATGTCGTTGTTCAGAATGTACACATTTTTGACACGTTCGTATTCCATTAAATCTGAGAAGCGCTCTTTCTGAACACGCGTCATGTAGAGGATGTCGGCATCCTGAATGACTTTCTCGTTGAAGGCGGTATGCTCCTGATACTGAATGCCGTGCTCCTTGCAGTAAATCTTGTACTCCTGAGGCATGGACAACTCCTTAGGTGCCACGAAATGGAACGTGGGATTGAAGTGGCGCATGGCCATGATGAGCGAGTGGACGGTACGTCCGTACTTGAGGTCGCCCACCAAATATATATTAAGGTTCTCGAGTGTACCTTGCGTCTTGTAGATGGAGTAGAGGTCGAGCATGCACTGCGAGGGGTGCTGATGGGCTCCGTCGCCAGCATTGACGATGGGCACGTCGGTGACCTCGGAGGCGTATTGTGCAGCACCCTCGATGAAGTGGCGCATCACGATGACGTCGGCGTAGTTTGAAACCATCAGGATAGTGTCTTTCAGCGTCTCGCCCTTGGTGCCGCTGGTAATCTTGGGGTCGGCAAATCCGATGACTCGGGCGCCTAAGCGGTTGGCTGCTGTCTCGAACGACAGGCGTGTACGTGTCGAGGGTTCAAAAAACAATGTGGCCACCACCTTGCCTTTCAGCAGTTCGCGGTTGGGGTGTTGCTCAAACTCTTGTGCCATCTCAATCATATAGAGAATCTTCTCTCTCGTGAGGTCGGCAATCGTTACAAAATCATGCTTTTCCATTAGTCTGTGATTATATTTGGGGGCAAAATTACACATAATTTCTGAATTTTATGCGATTATTCAAAAGAAATTTGTAATTTTGCACACAAAACTTCGAAGTATCTGCAATATGAGAAAGATAATTGTATATGTGATGTGGGCGCTGTTGAGCATTTTCGTGCTGGCAACAGGGTTTGCATTCTATGCTATCAACGAGGGGTGGATAGGCTATATGCCACCCATTGAAGAACTGCAGAATCCTATCAACCGTTACGCCACACAGGTCATCTCGGCTGACGGTAAGGTGATGGGTACGTGGAACTACAACCGTGAGAACCGTATTATGGTGGACTATACACAGCTGGCGCCTTCGTTGGTGCAGGCGCTAGTGGCTACTGAGGACGTTCGATTCTACGAACACTCGGGCATCGACTTCATTGCGTTGGGACGTGCTATCGTCAAGCGTGGTGTCATGGGCCAGAAGAGTGCGGGTGGTGGTTCTACTATTACGCAGCAGCTGGCCAAGCAGCTCTATTCGGCTACAGCGCATAGTGTGATGGAACGCTTGTTGCAGAAGCCGATAGAGTGGGTGATAGCTGTCAAGTTGGAGCGTAACTATACGAAGGATGAAATCATCGCTATGTACTTGAACTACTTCGACTTCCTGCATAATGCGGTTGGTATCAAGACGGCAGCAAACACGTATTTCGGCAAAGAACCAAAGGACTTGTCGGTGACGGAATCGGCCGTGCTGATAGGTTTGTGTAAGAATCCGTCGTTCTTCAATCCCGTGCGTTATCCGGAACGTTCGACGGAACGTCGTAACGTGGTGCTGCACCAGATGATGAAGGCGAACTATCTGACGGAGGCTGAATACGAGAAATATTCGAAGGAACCGCTGAACCTGCACTTCCACGTGGCCGATCATAAGGACGGTATCGCCGTGTATTTCAGAGATTTCCTGCGCCGCTACATGATGGCCAAGAAGCCGAAACGCTCTGATTATCCGTCGTGGAACCATGTGAGGTTCCATATCGACTCCATTAACTGGGAGAACGACCCGTTGTATGGCTGGTGTAATAAGAATGTGAAGAAGAACGGTGAACCGTATAATGTCTATACGGACGGTCTGAAAGTGTATACGACGATAGACTCGCGTATGCAGGATTATGCTGAGCAGGCTGTGCGCGACCATGTTATCAAGTACTTGCAACCCGCATTCACAAAGGAAAAGCGCGGACGGAAGACTGGTCCGTACTCAAACAAGATTTCAGCCGAACAGGTCAACAGCATACTGATGCGTTCCGTTCGCCAGTGTGACCGTTATCGTGCGCTGAAGGCCGAGGGGCTCTCGGAGAGTGACATCATGAAGTCGTTTAACACTAAGACGGAGATGACGGTGTTCTCGTACAAGGGCGAGATTGATACCGTCATGACGCCGCTCGATTCTATCAAGTATTATAAGACGTTCCTGCGTTGCGGATTCATGAGCATGTGTCCGCAGAACGGACACGTGAAGGCGTACGTTGGTGGTCCTGACTTCGTGCATTTCGCCTACGATATGGCGATGGAAGGTCGACGTCAGGTTGGTTCTACCATCAAACCGTTCCTGTACTCGCTGGCAATGGAGAATGGCTTCTCGCCCTGCGACCTGGCGCCTAATGTGCAGCAGACGTATATGGTGGCTGGGCATGCGTGGACGCCACGAAACGGCAGTAAGGCACGCTATGGTGATATGGTGACGCTGAAGTGGGGACTGCAACAGTCGAACAACTGGATATCGGCGTACCTCATGAGCAAACTGAATCCGCAGGCTTTCGTAACCCTATTGCACGAATATGGCATCCGCAATCCAGAGATTCATCCCTCTATGGCGCTCTGTCTGGGACCTTGTGAGATTACTGTGGGCGAGATGGTGAGTGCTTATACGGCGTTTGTCAATCATGGTATCCGTGCCGCCCATCAGTTCGTGACGAAGATTGAAGATAACGAGGGCAACGTCATTGCCCAGTTCCAGCCGCGCATGAATGAGGTGATTAGTGAGGAGAGTGCCCACAAGATGATTTATATGCTGAAAGCAGTTGTCGATGGTGGTACGGGTAGCCGCCTGCGCTTCAAGTATAACCTGAAAGGTGACCTCGCTGGTAAGACGGGTACCACGAATAATAACAGTGATGCTTGGTTTATGGGCATTACACCTACACTGGTCAGCGGTATGTGGGTTGGTGGTGACGACCGCGATATCCACTTCGATTCGATGGTTTGGGGTCAGGGTGCTGCAATGGCACTGCCCATTTTCGCCCTTTATATGCAGAAAGTGTATAAGGACAAACGATTGGGATACAGTGATCAGGCAAAATTCGATTTGCCCGCGGGGTATAACCCGTGTGAAATGGATGAGTCTGGACTCTCCGATTTGGGTGATGATTCCATTGAAGAAGTGTTCGAATAACAACTCCTATATATTATAATAATAAGGTATATGGATTCTGTATTGTAAAGTAATGCGAAAACTTTTCATTTTTATCGAAAAAAGTTCTCGAAATATTTGCATGGTTCGAAAATTATGCGTACCTTTGCATCCGCTTTCGCGCTAAAAAATGGTGCAGAGCATTTGAAGAAGCGTTCTTTGAATAGATTTACATAAAACAGAGAAGTAGTAGTACAAGAAGCGAGTGCTGGTATTTATATTATATATGTATTGGTGCTTGGGTAATTGAACGAACCGTCAATCCTATT
>JAFVHO010000042.1 GCA_017474485.1 Prevotella sp. | reverse complement strand
CGGCGACGACGAAGACTGATTAACGAATGAGGAGTGTTGAATGAGGATTGTGGAATGGTCGCCTGCGGCGATTGTCAATGAAGAATTGAGAATTCAACAATCAAACATCGCAGCGAAGCGAGAATCATTCAACACTCAACATTCAAAATTCAACATTCATAAGCTATGAAGAGAGAGACTTGGAAGACGGTGATTCAGGTGGTGATATCCATCTTGACGGCGGCACTTACCGCAATGGGCACCACGTCATGCATGGGCTGCGGCCCGTTCTGATAATCTTGATTTACAACTGGAATTTGACGGCAACGTAATTTTTTGTCCTGACAGCCTTTCCATAGAATTTGCCAGGACTCCACTTGGGCATTGACTCGACAATACGGACGGCTTCTGCATCCAAGAGTGAGTCGATGCCTTTTGCAACTTTCGCTTCTGTGATGCTGCCGTCCCTTTCAATCGTAAAAGAAACGACAACCTTGCCTTGAATGCAAATGTCCTTTGCCTCCTTGGGGTAGTGTAGGTTCTCGTTAATATATTCCAATAATTTCGCAGTCCCGCCAGGGAAAGACGGCCTTAGCTCAAAATCTTCAAATATTTTCACCTTCTTGGGACTCGTAGCAGAGGGTGGGGTGGTTATGGCCGACAATTCGTCGTCCACACTGCTGCAACTTGCCAATGCTGTCAATGCACTCAGGATAACCATTACTACCATCGTCCCAGTCACCTGCTTGCGGATGGTCTTCAGCACGCTGTAAATAGATTTACCTTTTGTCATAATCGTTACTTTTTTAAGTTTGATGCTGCAAAGTTACAACATAAACAACGCTTTGTCAAGAGGTCTTGGCGGATTGACACAGGAACGGTAATCTAAACTATTGATAATCAATAGTCTAACTTTTGTTAGGCGACATAGTTGACACAAAGATGTTATCGTTATAGACTATGTACTTGCATCTCTTCTATAACTATTTGTGATGTGTCAAAAATGTCTGTGGATAAAAGTCAATTATCTGATTATGAAGTAATTAAGTGCGGTTGAGTGTGTCATTTGCGCTCGGGGTCTTGACAAGGGCTTTTTTATGTTGTACCTTTGCATCGACATACTTATCAATCAGAGTGTTAATCCTCTAGATGGAATGGGGTCGCCAGTTGGTGTCTAAGGGCGCAATGACAGGCAGCTGACGACCCTGTTATTTTAAAGAACGATGTTAAACAACAATATAGATATAACTATGAAAAGAGTAATTTTTGTAACGATGATTGTCGTCTTGTTGATGATGTCTGTTGGAGACATTGCACGTGCCCAAAACGTGCCGTTAATCATTGCCCCAGATAAGGTAGACGAGTATCTGGCAGAAAGGAAGGACACCATTAACGTGTACGATGTGGTTGAACAGATGCCGTGCTTTCATGGCGGATATGGGAGAATGCTTGAATTCATCGAGAAGAATCTTCGTTATCCTAAAGCGTTAGAAGAAACCTGCGTACAAGGACGCGTAATTGTTGCTTTCGTCGTGGAGAGAAGTGGCAAACTGTCGAATGTAAAAGTGGTGAAAAGCGTGCATCCTGCTTTGGACAAGGAAGCGCTTCGCATCGTCAAGCTGATGCCCAAATGGATTCCTGGCAGACAAAATGGTATTACGGTCAGGGTGAAATACATCATCCCTGTAACTTTCCGATTGAAATAGTTGGTATTTCGCTCGATTTGCACTACCTTTTACCTTTGGTGAAGACAGGCTGCATCTCGGAAATAAAAGAAAAAAGAATGTTTTTCTTTGTATTTCGCTCGATTTGCACTACCTTTGCAGCATGAATATGAAAGATAAGAAAATCGCTGTGCTTCTTTCTGGGGGTGTCGACTCTTCCGTAGTGCTTTACGAATTGGTGCGTCAAGGCCTTAAGCCCGATTGTTTTTATATCAAGATTGGACCTGAGGAAGAGGAAGAGTGGGACTGCTCCAGCGAAGAGGATTTGGAAATGGCAACAGCCGTCAGCCATAAATATGGCTGTAAATTGGAGGTCATCGACTGCCATAGGGAGTATTGGGATCAGGTGACGAAATATACAATGGACAAGGTTCGTGCCGGACTGACACCTAACCCTGACGTCATGTGCAACAGACTGATTAAGTTTGGTGCCTTCCACGAGAAACGAGGCTACGACTACGACCTCATTGCCACAGGACATTATGCCCAGACGGAGGAAGAAGCCATTGGCAATTGGCTGTTAGATGTTGGCCAAGAGCCAAGAGCCAAAAGCCAAAAGCTAAAATGGCTTTGCACCAGTCCTGACCCTGTGAAAGACCAGACGGACTTTCTGGCACAGATATACGACTGGCAACTGGAAAAGGCACTGTTTCCCATTGGCCACATGATGAAAGAAGAGGTGCGCGAAATTGCCGAGCGTGAACGCTTGGCACCGGCCCATCGTCGTGACTCGCAAGGCATCTGTTTCTTAGGTAAAATCAACTACAACGACTACATCCGTCGCTATTTGGGCGAATGGCCTGGCGACGTGATAGAACTGGAAACAGGCAAGAAAATTGGCCAGCACAAAGGCCATTGGTTTCACACCATCGGACAACGAAAAGGCATGGGACTGGGTGGCGGTCCGTGGTTCGTCATCAAGAAAGACATCGAACAGAACATCATCTACGTGTCGCACGGCTACGACCCAGAGAGTGCCTACAAGCAAGATTTCCCCATTCACGCTTTCCATAGCATTAACGGACAGTTGCCCCCAACAGACATCACCCTGAAGATTCGCCATACGCCTGAGTATCTGCCTGCGAAACTGGAAGATTTGGGCGATGGGCGCTATATGGTTCACGCAAACGCGCCAATACATGGCGTGGCCCCCGGCCAGTTCTGCGTCGTCTACGATGCTGAGCACCACCGCTGTTACGGCTCTGGTGAAATCACTATATAGGACGTCTTTTTTATGCTTCCCATATAATAGTCAGATGTCGTACATTCTGCTTGCAAAGTTCCGAAATAATTTTGAAAACTCGTTAAATTAGTTGGAAGTTTGGCAAAAATCTTTTATCTTTGCATATTATAAATAAACGAACGCGAGTATGAAACAGAAATTATTCATTATTGTGGCAATATTATTGCTTATGCCAATAGGAATATTTGGTCAGACATATAAAGAGTTGTGGAAGCAGGTAGAACAGGCTCAGGACAGGGACTTGCCCAAGACTGCTATCTCTCATTTGGAGAAGATAGAGAAGAAGGCACAGAGCGAGAAGGCCTATGGTCAGCTGATGCGTTCTACGCTATTGCATGCCAAACTGATGGCAGAGGTGGCGCCAGACTCATTGGCACCTGCTGTGGCCAGATTGGAACAGCAAGAGCAACAGGCAGCCAACGATGCTGTGTTGCAGGCGGTATATGATGCTGTGCTGTCCAAGCTATACTTGCAGAATCATCAGTTGTCGGAAGACTGGAAGATGTATAGTAACAACTATCGCGCGAAGGCCTTGTTGCATCCCGACTTGTTGGCACAGACCAAGGCAGAGGTATACGACCCCTTTGTCATCAAGGAGAAACACAGTGTGATGTTCGATGACGACTTGCTAAGTGTGGTGGGAATTGAGCTGAATGCCTGGCGACAGCTTGCCGAGTACTATCAGAAGGCGGGCAAACGACAGGCTGCCTGTTATATGTCGTTGTGTATGCTGATAGCAGAGCGTGAGGATGTCGGCACTGAGGCGTATGCCAAATCTAAGTTTATTAAGAGTCTTGACTCGTTGATTGCAATCTATGGCGACCTTCCCGAGGCTGGCGAAATTGCTCTGGAACGCTATAGCTACATGAAATCGAAAACGGATGCAACCAGAGCTGAGCGAGCAGCCTGGTTGCAGGAGTCTATACGCCGATGGGGTAGCTGGCCAAGAACCAATCAGATGCGCAATCATTGGCAGGAACTGATTAATCCTTACTATGAGGCCGAGGTGCCTGACCATGTGGCTGAGGTCGGCAAACAGCAAACGGTCAGTTTGCCTTTGTTGCGCCATCTGCAGTCGCTCACCATGCGCGTCTATCGCACCAAACAAAAGGGTGATACGGAACTGAATCCTAATATTGAAGAGGATTATAAGTCATTGAAGGGCGAACTCACGGAACTGATAGAGTTGCAGCGTACGCTGACCTTCTCAGGTCATGAGGACTATGAGAACTTCGAGGACTCTATCTTGCTCGACGGGCTGCCTGCCGGTGTGTATATGGTGGAATTCCAGTCGCAGCCGAATACCAGAGTGTCGCGTTCATTGTATTTCGTGTCGGGCATGCGCATCATGATGCAGCACCAGCCAGACAAAACGATGCGTTATGTGGTGGTCGATGCCACTACGGGTCAACCCGTCAGCGGGGCAACGCTCCGACTGTCGTTCAGCAACGGATGGCGCAAACCCAAAACGTATAAGAACTACACAACTGACAGCAAAGGCGAGGTGATATATCGCATTGAGGATGACAAACAACCGGCTGGTGCGTTTGCCTTTACCAAGACCGATTGCTATTGTCCTGAATCGAACAGTTACGGACGCTATACTTATTATGAGCGTCAGTATAACCAGATACATACGAACCTGTTTACGGATCGCAGCATCTACCGCCCAGGACAGACTGTCTTTGTGTCAGCCATTGTGTGGAAGGAAGTATCGGAACTCGAAAATCAGGCTGTTGCCAACCATCAGGTTCGATTTGAACTGCGTGATGCCAATAGCAAACTTGTGTCAGAACAGACTGCTGTGACTGACCGCTTCGGCAAGTGTCGTGTACAGTTTACATTGCCGCAAGGACAGTTGAACGGTCGTTTCTCGATTCGTGCCAATAATGGCGGCAGTACCAGTATCAGAGTTGAGGAGTACAAGCGTCCGACGTTCCAGATAGATTTCGCAGAATACAAGGAGTCGTATCAGGCAGGCGACACCGTTCGTGCCGAGGGTAAGGCACTGAGCTATGCTGGTGTGCCTGTACAGGATGCCAAGGTCAAGTATACGGTACGTCGTAAGATTGCCTTCTGGTGGATGTCGTACTCGTGGTATTGGGAAACGGGCTATATCGGTAGAGGAGAGCAGAATGACGTGCTCTATGAAGGTGAGGCTGTCACTGCCGATGACGGAACCTTCAAGGTGAATATACCGCTGACGGTGCCAAAGAGCATGAACAACCGTCCGATGTACTATAGCTTTGTTGTTGAGGCTGACGTGACGGATGTGGCAGGCGAGACACATAGCGGCACCATGTCGTTGCCGTTGGGTACCAAGCCTACGGCGCTGACGTGCAACGTGCCCCAAAAGGTGCGTAGCGACCAGATGCCCAATGTAACCTTTAACCGTTGTAATGCTGCCGGTCAGCCCATTGCCGGACGGGTTAAGTATCGTCTGGACGGAGGCAAGTGGCAACAGTGTGATGCCAATAGCGCAGTGTCGTTGTCAAAGGGACAGCTGAAGTCGGGCGAACATCGCTTGGAAGCAGAATGCGGAGACGATAAGGTGGATATTACGTTTGTCGTATTCGGCCTTGACGACAAGAAACCTGCTTTGCAGACGGATGACTGGTTCTATGCGTCGAGTAGCCAGTTCCCCAGCGATGGCAAGCCTGTTGTTATCCAAGTGGGTGCCAGTGATCCTGACCTGCATATCGTCTATTCAATCTATACTGGTGAGGAGTTGCTGGAAAGTGGTAGCGTCAAGAAGAACGGTGAACTGATTAACCGGAAGTTTACCTATGAGGAAGAATACGGTAATGGCTTGCTGCTGACCTATGCATGGGTCAAGAACGGCCAGTGCCATATACATCAGCATAACATCAGGCGTCCGATGCCAGACAAGCGTCTGAAGATGACGTGGCAGACCTTCCGTGACCGCCTGACACCAGGTCAGCAGGAAGAGTGGCAGTTGAAGATTACCAAGCCTGACGGAACAGCAGCCGATGCTTCGTTGTTGGCAGTGCTCTACGATAAGAGTTTGGACCAGATAGCTTCTCATCACTGGTCATTCTATCCCAGCAACTATCTGCCACAGCCCTCTACTTCATGGCAGTGGACAACATGGGGCAGCATCAGGGCAAGTGGTTATCAGAGCTATCAGGGGTTGATGGTGCCCAGTCTCCAATTCAGCCGCTTCGACAGTAGCGTTTATCCGCATTATGTATATTATTCGCGTCGAATGGTTGGAGCGTACAATACGCGTACCTTGGCTAAGGCTTCTGCACCGATGGCCTTGGAAGATGGGGCCGTTATGGCAGTAGCTGAAACGTCAGCAGTCGAGGCTAAGGAAGTGCAGGTTGCGAAAGCAGAGGTTGCCGTAGGTGCACAAGAGGCAAAAGGCGAGGACAGTGAGGAGAAACAGGAAGAGGTGCAGGTGCGTGAGAACCTGCAGGAGACCGCTTTCTGCTATCCCACCTTACAGACAGATCAAGATGGTCAGGTTGTATTGAAGTTTACGCTGCCTGAATGTCTGACAACCTGGCGATTTATGGGTATTTCTAATACGACGGACATGCTGTACGGCTATATCGGTGCCGAGGCTGTGGCCAAGAAGGACGTGATGATCCAGCCCAACGTGCCTCGCTTTATCCGCATGGGGGACGAAGCCGAGCTGTCTGCCCGTATCTTCAATACCTCTGACCATGCTGTCAGTGGTCAGGCCAAGCTGATACTGATTGATCCGGAAACTAACAAGACCATCTTTGAACAGCAACAGTCGTTTGCTGCGGAATCGGAAAAGACAACCAGCGTTACCTTCCCGTTAGACGCCTCTCACCTCTCGCCTCTCGCCTCTAACCTCTTAGTTTGTCAGGTGATAGCAACTGGTGAAGGTTTCTCGGATGGAGAGCAGCATTATCTGCCCATTCTGCCTAATAGCGAATATGTCACGAAGACCGTTCCATTTACGCAGCACGAACCAGGTGTGAAGACGGTAGACCTGACAAAACTGTTCCCTGCGGGTACTACTCAGCAGAAGTTGACCGTCGAGTACACGAATAATCCTGCTTGGCTGATGGTGCAGTCGATGGCCACTATCGGACAACCTTGGGAACATAGTGCCATTGACCAGGCAGCCTCTTACTATAGCAACTTGTTGGCAAAGTCGCTGTTAGACCAGAGTCCGCAGGTGAAGGGCGTCTTCGAACAGTGGAAGCGTGAAGCTGCCACTTCTGACCATACAACGCTCGATTCTCAATTAGAGAAGAATCAGGAACTGAAGGATATCGTGCTGAGCGAGACGCCTTGGGTGCGTGCTGCCGATCGTGAGAGTGAGCAGAAACAGCGCTTAGGCGACTTCTTCGACGAGAACCTTATCAAGAACCGCTTGGATTTGGCTGTCGAGAAGTTGAAGAAACTGCAGAGAGCCGATGGATCCTTCTCGTGGTATCCTGAAATGCCTGGCAGTACGATGGTTACTGTTACTGTGGAGGAAATGCTGACGCGTCTGCGTGTGATGACAGGCGAGCAGAAAGAAGTGAAGCAGATAGCCGATAAGGCCTTTGACTATATTGGTAAGGAAATGGTAGACCTGGTGAAGGAGATGAAGAAACGCGAGAAGAAGGGTTATAAACCCACCTTCCCCTCGTTCACTGCCCTGCGCTGGCTCTATATCTGTGCCCTCGATGGTCGTCAGTTGTCGAAGAGTGTGCAGAATGCTAACGACTATCTCTACAAGTTGCTGAAGAAGGACATCAAGCGTCAGACCATCTACGAAAAGGCCCTGACAACTGTTATCCTTTCGAAGCATGGCGACGCCAAACTGGCAGCACAATATGTGCAGAGTCTGAAGGAGTGGACCGTCTTCACTGAAGAGATGGGACGCTACTATGATACACCTCGTGCCGGCTATTCGTGGTATGACTACAAGATACCGACAGAAGTGGCCGCTATCGAGGCTATCCAGACGGTCAGCCCTCAGGATAAGCAGACGATTGACGAGATGCGTCGCTGGCTGTTGCAGGAGAAGCGCACCCAGGCATGGGACACGCCTATCAACAGCGTCAATGCCATCTACGCTTTCCTGAATGGGCAGAACACTCTGGAGACGAAGGGTGCTCCGACTGTCCTTGCCATTGATGGTGCCACCATTGAGACGTCCAAGGCCACAGCAGGTGTGGGCTATGTGAAGACGGCTATCAGTGAGCCTCAGGGTAAGACGTTTACGGCCACAAAGACTTCGGAAGGAACCTCATGGGGTGCTGTCTATGGCCAGTTCTTCCAGAAAACTTCTGACATTGAGGCCTCACAAAGTGGCATTAAGGTTACGCGAGAAATAAGGATGGCGAACGGCCAAAAGCTGGATGCTAACAGCCTGAAGGTCGGCGACCGCATCAAGATTCGCCTGACGATTGAAAGCGAACGCGATTTGGACTTCGTTCAGGTGGTCGACCGCCGTGCGGCATGTATGGAACCTGTGCACCAGCTGTCAGGCTATCGCAATGGTGCCTACTGTTCACCTAAGGATAATGCCACCCACTATTTCTACTATGGCATTTCAAAGGGCAAACACGTGATTGAGACAGAATATTACATTGACCGTGCTGGTACTTACGAGACGGGCACCTGCACGGTAGGTTGTGCCTATGCGCCTGAATATAGGGCTACGACACCCTCAATGACGTTAAAGGTAAAAAAGTAAAAAGGTAAAAAATAAGTGAAGTAAATAATAATCGAAACAAGATAGAAACGAAATATGAGAATAAGACAAATCGTAAAGGCAAGGGGATTGGTAGGGTTGTTTTTACCTTTTTACCTTTATACTTTTTTACCTTTACCTGCAAGTGCGCAGAAGCTGGTGACAGAAAAGACAACTATCGATGTGGGACGAACAGGCTATCAGATGCCTGTCACTGCCACTTTTGAGTTTAAGAACAAGAGTCATCGCCACCTGAAGATATCCGAGGTGCGACCTGATTGCCAATGTACTAGCATTGAGTTTCCCAAGGAACAGATTGGTTCGGGTGACAATTTTCAAATCAGGATGACGTATGATGCACGCCAGTTGGGACATTTCGAACATCAGGCAGCCATTATCAGTAATGCTCCTGGCAAACCGCTCTATATCCGTATGAAAGGTGTGGTGTTGGCCGACTATCAGGACGTTAGCGGTACGTATCCTGTAGAGATGGGAGATTTACGATTGGATAAGGATGCTTTGGAGTTTGATGACGTCAACAAAGGTTTTGAGCAGGTACAAGAGTTACATATTTATAATAATGGAACCAGTGTCTATCAACCCAATCTGATGCATCTTCCTTCGTATCTTTCCGCTGTCGTAGTACCTGAGCGATTGGCACCCAACAGGGCAGGAAAGATTACTGTGACCCTGCACTCTGATAAGTTGCACGATTATGGGTTGACACAGACTGCCATCTATCTGGCTGGTAATCCTGGCGATAAGGTGAGTCCTGACCACGAAATCAGTGTGTCGGCAGTTCTGTTGCCAGCCTTCGTAGAAAAAACAGCAGAAGAGCGTCTGCGTGCCCCTAAACTGCAGATGTCAAAGCAGAGCATTGACATTGCCTTTGACGGTAAGAAGAAAAAGACGGATGTCATTGAACTGACCAATCAAGGACAGACGGAACTGGACATTTCTTCGCTACAGATGTTTACTGGTGGATTGACGGTTTCCTTGGGCAAGAGTAAACTGGCTCCTGGTCAGTCAACCAAGCTGAAGGTGACAGCTATGCGCGACGAATTGCTAAAGGTTAAACGCCGTCCGCGTATCCTCATGATAACCAATGATCCTGATCAAGGCAAGATTGTCATCAACATCAACGCAAAATAATATGCTGTTAGCCGTTAGCTGTTAGCTTTTAGCCAATAGCCAATGGCCAATAGCCAAAAGCTAAAAATATGGAGCATCCAGAGAATAGTTCAGAATATGCAGGCCTGCAGGTGAATAGTGGTGTCGAGCAGCCCAGTATTGTTAATCCATATCTGAGACGTCAGCGCGTACGTCGTCGTGAACTTACTGCAGCCGAAATGGTTGAGGGTATCGTCAAAGGCGATGTCACCATTTTGTCACAGGCTGTCACGTTGGTGGAAAGCGTCAACCCTGACCATCAGGCCAAGGCTCAGGAAGTCATCAACAAGTGTCTGCCTTATAGCGGCAACTCCGTACGTATCGGTATCAGTGGCGTGCCAGGTGCTGGCAAGTCTACCAGTATCGACGAGTTTGGCATCCATGTCCTGAAGGAGAAGGGTGGCAAACTGGCTGTACTGGCTATCGACCCCAGTAGTGAACGCTCCAAAGGTAGTATTTTGGGTGATAAGACACGTATGGAGAAACTGAGCGTTCATCCTGATTCGTTCATTCGTCCCAGTCCAACGGCAGGTTCCTTGGGCGGTGTAGCCCGTAAGACTCGTGAGACCATTATCCTTTGCGAGGCTTCTGGTTTCGACAAGATATTTGTTGAGACTGTAGGAGTAGGGCAGAGTGAGACGGCTTGTCACTCGATGGTCGACTTCTTCCTGCTTATCCAAGTTGCTGGCACTGGTGACGAGCTGCAAGGCATTAAGCGTGGTATCATGGAGATTTCGGACGGTATCGTTATCAACAAGTGTGACGGCGATAATGTAGACCGTTGTCAGATGGCTGCTACGAACTTCCGCAACGCCCTGCATTTCTTTCCTATGCCTGAGAGCGGATGGAGTCCGAAGGTGCTTTGCTATAGTGGTTTCTACGGCACAGGTGTCAAGGAGGTGTGGGACATGATATACGAGTACTTCGACTTTGTTAAGGCCAATGGCTATTTCGACTATCGTCGTAACGAACAGTCGAAATATTGGATGTACGAGAGTATTAACGAACACCTGCGCCTGAACTTCTACAACAATGATGTCATTAAGCGTCAGTTGCAGGATGCCGAGCGCACTGTCCTCACTGGTCAGCAGACCTCCTTTATGGCAGCCCAGCGTCTTCTCGACGAATACTTTTATCAAATGAGGAATGTCAAATGATGTAGTAGAGAACATTTAAGAAAATGTTACAGATTGAGATTGATAGCGGCAGTGGTTTCTGCTTCGGTGTGACCACAGCGATACAAAAAGCCGAGGAGGAACTGGCCAAGGGCAACAAACTCTATTGTTTGGGCGATATTGTGCATAATGGTATGGAGTGTGAACGCTTGCGTGAGATGGGCCTGATTACCATTAACCACGAGGAAATAGCTCAGTTACACGATGCCAGAGTGTTGCTGCGTGCTCATGGTGAGCCCCCTGAGACCTACGAACTGGCTCGTCGGAACAACATCGAGATCATTGATGCCACCTGTCCTGTTGTGCTGCAACTCCAGAAACGTATCAAAAAGCAGTATGATGCTAACAGCGAACAGCCAACAGCGAACTGCCAGATTGTCATCTTTGGCAAACGAGGCCATGCTGAGGTGTTGGGACTGGTGGGACAGACCCATTCCAATGCCATCGTCATCGAACATTTTGATGAGGTCAGCCAGTTGGACTTCTCGCGCGACATATATCTCTATTCGCAAACCACTAAGTCGCTCGACGAGTTCCATCGTATTATCGAATATATTCAGCAACATATCTCGCCAGACGCGACCTTCCGCTCGTTCGACACCATTTGCCGTTCTGTAGCCAACCGTATGCCAAATATCTCGCAGTTTGCCACCAAGCACGACCTCATCCTCTTTGTCTGCGGACGCAAGAGTTCGAACGGTAAAGTCCTATATAACGAATGCCTGCGTGTCAATCCCAATACGCACCTGATAGAGGGACCCGAAGAAATAGCCCCTCAGTGGCTTGACGGCATTCAGACCGTTGGCATCTGCGGGGCTACCTCTACTCCCAAGTGGCTCATGGAACAATGCCGTGATGCTCTTTTGGAAATGTAGGAATTCATTTGTTTACAGCTTCTTTGAAACGCTCCATGAGCCATTCTTTTTGTTCTGGAATGGTCATGTGTGAGTTGTCAAGTTCTATGGCATCATCGGCTTTCTTCAGAGGCGATACCTCACGATGAGAGTCGATATAGTCGCGTTCCTGTACGTTCTTCAGAATTTCGTCGAAGTTAGCCTCCATACCTTTGCCCTTCAGTTCGTCGTAGCGACGCTGGGCACGTACTTCTGCTGATGCAGTGACGAAGATTTTCAGTTCGGCATCAGGGAAGACGACGGTACCGATGTCGCGACCATCCATCACGACACCCTTATCTTTGCCCATCTGTTGCTGCTGGGCTACCATAGCTTCACGCACAAAGCCCAGTGTGGCAATAGGACTGACGTGGTTCGATACTTCCATCGTGCGTATCTTATCCTCTACCAGTTCGCCGTTCAGATACGTGTCGGGACATCCTGTCTCGGCATTGAACTTAAACGATATTTGGATGTTCGGCATCTGCTGGCGCAAGGCTTCTTCGTCGATGACATCTCTCACTTCTTGCCCCTCACCTCTCACCTCTTTGAAAATCCCATGATGCAGGGCATAGAGTGTCACGCTGCGGTACATGGCACCTGTGTCGACATATACATAGCCTACTTCACGGGCTAAATCCTTGGCCATCGTACTTTTGCCGCACGAACTGTGGCCGTCAATAGCTATTGTAATCTTTTTCATATCTATAAACTATAAACTGTAAACTGTAAACCGTAAATTGTAAATTATAAACTATAAACAAAACGTGGCGTTTATTAATAATGAGGAGGCTGACACATGGTATTTGGCATAGCCGACATTCAGCTTGAAGCGTTGTAGTTGGATACCACCGCCTAACGACAGACCTGCACCGTGGCTCGACTCGCCTTCGCTGTCTTTAATCTTCATTTCGCTCGAACGACGGAAATTGTAGCCTGCCGACACATAGAATTGCGTACCTAACAATAAGTCGCCGCCAATGGTGAGATGCTTGATAAAGCCCTGATCCCAGTTGTTCAGTCGCGACAAGGTAGCTGAGATACGTAATGGCGAACCGATGAGGCGTTTTGTAACACCAATCTGTAGGTCAAGCGGTATGCGTTCAAAGTCGTCGTCGTAGGCTTTGATTTGGCCTCCTAAGTTCTTGGCCACTGCCGACAGCGACCATCCCGTTTCTTCGCTCAGATAGTTCGCGCCCAAGTCGATGGCGACTGCTGCCGATGAGTAACTGCCGATGGTTGACGAGATAAAGCGTGCCGTAATACCACCGCTGAAGTTGTTGCCCAGCAGATACGTGAACGTGCCTGCCAGTGCAATGTCTTTGGCTGAAAAATCGCCCTGTTCAATGTTCTCAGCCGTGGTCTGTTTCATCTTTCCATAATCCATATACTGAGCCGATACGCCCCAAGTGGCGCGTTCCTTCCATGCTCTGACGAATGAGGCAGAGGCCGTCTTGCAACCCTCCATGTAGGTCATGTAGTTTAAGTTCAGACTTTTATCTGTCACACCTGCAATCAGGGCAGGATTATGGAATATGAGGGTAGGGTCGTCGTCGTTGATTGAAATGTTGTCGCCTCCCAGTGCAGCCACATGGGCACTTACGGGTAGTCGCAGGAAGCTGTACACTTCCTGACTCTCCTGTGCCCTTGTTGAGAGGGCTGAAAGGACGAATAAAACGACAAAAACACCTTTTTTCATCTAATTTTCTCTAAATGTCCTGCAAAGATAACAATTAATTCTTAATTCTTAACTCTTAATTCTTATTTTATTCGTACCTTTGCCAAAAATTTGACGAGGCACAATAAATAAACGTTGCATTGCGCGTTTTATTGCACTGGAGATGGAACAAAAGAAGACACAACGGGCTGATATTGACCAGCGTCGTACCACAGGATTCCTCTTGGGGCTGATTTTCGTTTTGTCCCTTTTCTATGTTGCCTTGGAGTGGAACACCATTGATTCTGGTGACGATATTGCCCCCATCGACCTTGATGAATTGATGCACGAAAGCGAGCTGGTGCCCATGTCCAACGAGGAGCTGACTACACGTATCGAAGAAAAAAAAGAGGCTGAGAAAGCAGAGCAGTTGCATGTGGTGGACGACCAGGTGGAATTGAAGCCTGATGACTTGGAACCGGCTGTCGAAGGCGAGGGTGAAGATGACGAACAGTTGTTGGCAGAGTTGCAGGAGGAGGACGACAAGGCGTTGGCAGCGCTGAATGTCGACCCCAACAATCCTCTGAACTTCCATATCGTCGAGGATTTGCCCAAATATCCTGGCGGAGCTGTCGAATTCATGAAGTGGCTCACGCGTAATCTGCAGTATCCTGCCGCTGCGCGCAGTTGTAAGACTCAAGGTAAGGTGGTGGCCGTCTTCTATGTTGAGAAGGATGGTCATGTCACAGGTATCAGCATTACCCAATCGCTGTCGCCCGAATGCGACCGTGAGGCGTTACGCGTACTACGCAAAATGCCCAATTGGGAACCAGGCATACAGAACGACCAACCCTGCCGTACCAAGGTCTGTATACCAATTGTGTTTAAATTATAACCTCGGAATAACGGAATAATGTAATAACGATATATCGAAAAAAATGAAACAACTCTCATCCGACGAAATCCTGAAAAAGGTCAACGACTTCCTTGCAAGACTGCCTTACGACCGTAAGCCTGCATCGCTCTACGACCCCGTCCAGTATGTACTTGCCATCGGTGGCAAGCGCATCCGTCCCGTATTGGCCCTCTTGGGCTACAACTTGTGGCGTGAACAACCTGAAGACATACTGATGCCTGCTATCGGCTTGGAAACCTATCATAACTACACGCTACTGCATGACGACCTCATGGACAATGCCGATGTACGTCGTGGTCACGAAACCGTACATCGCCGTTGGAACGCCAACAAGGCCATTCTCTCGGGCGACTCCATGCTCGTGTTGGCTTACCAGCGTGTGGCACAGGTACCTGCCGATAAACTGCAGCAGGTGCTAGACCTCTTCACCATTACAGCGCTTGAAATTGGTGAGGGACAAGAGTACGACATGTCGTTTGAGACACGTAACGATGTGACGGAGGACGAATATATCGAAATGATTCGCCTCAAGACTTCTGTACTGCTGGCATGTGCGCTGAAAATGGGCGCAATTTTAGCCGATGCCCCACAAGCCGATGCCGATCGTCTTTACCGTCTGGGTGAACAGATTGGCTTGGCCTTCCAGCTGCAGGACGACCTGCTGGACGTCTATGGTGACCCCAAGGTTTTTGGTAAAGCTGTTGGTGGCGATATTGCCTGCAACAAGAAAACCTACATGCTGATTAATGCCTTCAACCGTGCTAATGCGAAACAGCATGCTGAACTGTCGCGTTGGATTAATGCCAAGACATTCCATCGTGAGGTGAAAGTGGCTGAGGTGACACGACTCTACGACGAGATCGGCATCCGTCAGCTCTGTGAGGACAAGATTAACTATTACTTCGATCTTGCCCGCCAAACCCTCAGCGAGATCAATGTGCCCGCAGAAAACAAGCAAGCCCTTAGTGCCTATATGGACGAACTCCTGCACCGTAATAAGTAATCATAATTCTCAATTGTCAATTCTCAATTACATAGACACCCATTGCCATTTGGATGGTGAAGAGTTTGCTGCAGATCGCGATGCCGTCGTTCAGCGAGCCCGCGAGGCTGGCTGTAAGGCCATTTTTCTGCCTGCCATCGATGTGAAGTCGTGCCACACCGTCCTCGATGTCTGCGCCCAGTATCCTGACTATTGTTATCCCATGCTGGGCCTGCATCCTGAGGAGGTTCGTGCCGACTGGAAGGAAGTCTTGGCTTGCATAAAGTTTTCTCTCACCTCTCACCTCTCACCCCTTACCTCTTCTGTCATTGCCATTGGCGAAATCGGTCTTGACTACTATTGGAGCCGTGAGTTTGAAAAGGAACAGTTAGAGGCTTTTGAGGAACAGGTACGTTGGGCTGTTGAGTTGCAGCTGCCTCTGATGATTCATTGTCGGAAGGCACAAAACGAGATGGTGGCAATCATCAAGAAATATGCGAAAGATTTGGTTGGCGGCGTGTTCCACTGCTTTACGGGCAATGAACAGGAGGCACGCCAGTTGCTGGAGTTCCCCCAGTTTGTGCTGGGCATTGGTGGCGTGCTGACGTTTAAAAAGTCACATCTGCCTGAAACACTGGCTGCCGTCGTCCCATTAGACCGTATCGTACTTGAGACTGATGCCCCCTACATGGCTCCAGTACCCATGCGTGGACAGCGCAACGAGTCAGCTTTCATCCGTCATGTCATCACTCGTTTAGCTGAGGCCTATGGTGTTAGTGAAGAAGAGATTTGCGAACGAACGAATGAGAATGTTGGTCGTATCTTTGGCATATAGTTAACAAATCATAATTCTCAATTCTCAATTCTCATTTCTCGATAAAATATAGTAATTTTGCATCCGCTTTACAATTGGAGAGGTGCTCGAGTGGTTGAAGAGGCACGCCTGGAAAGCGTGTAACCGGCAAAACTGGTTCGCAGGTTCGAATCCTGTTCTCTCCGCAGAAGAAAAGGATTCAAAGCTTCGAGGAAAAACTCGAAGCTTTTTCCTGTTCTCTCCGCAGAAAGGATGTGTAATAGTGTCGTAGCGTCATAGCGTCATAGCGATAAGGGTGGTGGCTATAAAGCCACCTTCCCCGTTTTTTTGTACTTGGCCTTGGTGGTGCCGTTCTCCACATATTCACCCGACTTCTCTGCTAGCCCATCCTTCATCAGACGGAATGCCCTAGTGCGTGCTGCGCTGATGGTGGGCATTGAAAAACATCGCATCACATCGTCAATGGTGTACTCTTCTGGCAAACGACTGAATCCCTCAATAGTCTTCTGCCTGCGCTACACGTTGACTGAGGCATCCTTCAACTTGTTGTCGAAGTAGTTCTCAGCCATGGCACCAAAGTAGTGGCGCTGACAGGCGTACTGGATATTTACGATGAGTTCAGCCAACTTCCAATCCACCTCGTCCGTCTCGAACTCACCACACCAGTAGGTGCCGTCCTGCTTCATGCTGTCCCAATGGCGCATCACGATGAACGGCGCAGCGAAGTTCAGACCATGATAAGCGCAACGTTTCAAGAGCATCTCGTCAGCGCGAGAATCGTTCTCTGCTGCATCTGCCATACGACGGGCAGTCCAGTCGTAGAGTTCATCCACAATCTTCTGCACAGAGAGTTCACCCTTCAAGCGATCCAGTTTCTCTGCCCATTCCTTCAGACGGTTGTCGCTGTCGTAGTCAACGTTCGATTCGCGACTCATCATTTCAAAGTTGGTGGCAGGCAGAGGGATACAAGTCAAACGAGTAGCGAGACCTGAACCAAAGTTCTGCTCATTCACCTTCTTTTTCAGGGCGATAGGGGTGCCCGTGTAGATGAAGTTCCATGTCACATAGAAGTCCTGCAAAATCGAATCGTTATTTGAATACGCCTGACCGTCCTCTTCATTGTGGAAGGCCTTCAGTTCCAACGATTGCTTGTCAATCCACGAACCGCCCTTCTGAACGGTCACTGTGTTGTCCAACTCTGTGTCGAACGTCAGCATGTGCAACTGCATATCCTCACCATCCACGTTCTCCACTGAGTTCACCCTGCGGGCGCACCCGGATTTTTCCGTGGCTGACCTCCACAGGCCATGCATGACTGCATAAGCAGGGGTATTGGTTTGTATATCTGCCCAAAATATTGTACCTTTGCACCATATTTTATAAAGGTATGACAGAGAAAGAGAGAAACTTGCTATATGGTGTCGTGTCGTTGATACTGCCAGAAAACATCCTCGACCAGTTTGACATTGTCAAGCTGGAAGATGAGGACATTGCCCGT
>JAFVHO010000041.1 GCA_017474485.1 Prevotella sp. | reverse complement strand
TGCAAATTTAAGGTTTTTTCTTGAATGAATCGCAAAACTTAGCGTAAATAATAGAATAATGTGTGTTTTTTTGTTAGTTTAACAAAAGAATTGCGAGTTTTTGGCGGTTTTTTACTAATTTTGCAATCGCAAAGTATAATAACAATTCAAATCAAAGTTACAATCATGAAACACTTGTGGACATCACTACTTTTGTTTGCTGTCGTTCTGACGGTGAAGGCAGCTCCTGTATCGGATAATGATCAGCGTTTATGGTATGACAAACCTGCTAATTTCTGGCTAGAAGCAGTACCATTAGGAAATTCGCGCATGGGCGCAATGGTGTATGGAGGCACGCAAACGGCGGAAATCCAACTGAACGAGGAAACTTTCTGGAGTGGCGGACCGCACGACAACAACAGCAAGACTTCACTTCAGTATCTCACAGAGGTACGTAGCCTGATTTTCGACGGCAAGGAGCGCGAGGCAGAGAACATTATTAACCAGCAGTTTATCCCAGGTCCTCATGGTATGCGATTCCTTACGCTAGGGTCGGTGAAGATGGACTTCGGACATGATCAAGTGAAGGATTTCTGTCGTGAACTGGATTTGCAGACAGCAACAGCTACCACCTCTTATATATATAATGGCGTGAAATATACTCGTCGTGTCATCGCTTCGATGGCTGATGGTGTCGTAGTAGTCAATATCAAGGCCAGCAAGAAGGGGATGAGTTTCAAACTCTATCACGACTGTCGCATGCCGAACAGCAAAGTAGAGGCCGAGGGACAGCGTCTTGTGGCTACAATTCCTGGTGTAGATCATGAAGGCATCAAGGCAGCTTTGACAGCTCGTTGCCGTACCGATGTGAAGACAGATGGTAAGGTACGTGTTGATGGTAACAATCTTATGATTGAGGGAGCTTCCGAGGCTACTTTATACATTTGTGCTGCGACCAATTTCGTCAACTATCATGATGTGAGCGGTAATGCTGACGCAAAGAACGAAGAACTCCTGACGCAAGCTGAAACCATGAATTTTGCGCAATTGCTGAAGCGTCATGTGGCAAAATACCAGGAACAATATAAGCGTGTGAACCTCAGACTCACAAGCGACCCTGAGATAGCCAAGTTGCCAACTCCTCAGCGACTCGATAAATTTTACGGAAGCAAGGATATGGGAATGGTGGCTCTGCTGTTCAATTTCGGTCGTTATCTCTTGATTTCTTCTTCGCAGGAGGGCGGTCAGGCTGCGAATCTGCAGGGTGTATGGAACGACAAGTTCAACGCTCCTTGGGACAGTAAGTACACCATCAATATCAATGCCGAGATGAACTACTGGCCTGCAGAAATCTGTAATATTCCAGAGACCAATGGACCTCTTTTCAGTATGATAAAAGACCTGAGCGAGACTGGTAAGGTGACCGCTCGTCAGATGTATGGTTGTCGTGGATGGATGGCACATCATAATACGGATATCTGGCGCGTTGCAGGTCCTGTCGACGGTGCTGCATGGGGAATGTTCCCTAACGGTGGTGCTTGGTTAGCTACTCATCTGTGGGAGCACTATCTCTATACCCTTGATCAGGACTTCCTAAAGGAATACTACCCAATTTTGCGTGATGCAGCGATCTTCTATCTTGACTATATGGTTGAGCGTGACGGAGAACTGCTCGTAGTTCCTTCTGTCAGCCCAGAACATGGCGGACGAGGTAAGTCAAGTAACGTAACTGCAGGTTGTACGATGGACAATCAGAT
>JAFVHO010000040.1 GCA_017474485.1 Prevotella sp. | reverse complement strand
GGGCTTGAAGCAACCCAAGGAAGCTGCCAAGGCTTATCGGGAGTTCCTGAAAACCGATTATTCTAAGACGGAAGCAGGCCGTATCCTGGCCAACGACTATCTGTTAGCTGCCCAGCGCTATAACGAGGCTGCTGACAACTATAGCTATCTGGACCGTTTGTTAAACCAGACGGGTATGAAGCTGTCGCTCGACAATATCCAGTTGTATATGTTGCCTAAGCTCCGTGCCAATTTGGAGGCAGGACGTCGTGACTCTGCTCGCGCCTTAGCGTCAAATCTCCTCATTTTACTGGACTCGGCTATTATAGCTCAGAAAAACAGTGCTACAGCAGAATTGGCCACCATCTACGACACGCAAGGTAAGGAGGCGGAAATCGCACGCCATCAGGCAGACCTGACCCATCAGCGCTTTGTCAGCACTGGTATTGCACTGGTGTTGATCATTATCTTCTTCGGCATCTATACATTGCATAAGCGAAATACAACGCGTCGTCTGGCTGCTGCACACCAGAAACTGGAGGAGGCTCATGGCAAGTTACAGACAGCTTATGATAAGTTGGAAGAAACCACAACAGCTAAGGAACGTATTGAGAGTGAATTGCGTATTGCTCGTGATATCCAGCGTTCTATTGTGCCCAGCGAGTTCCCACAACATCAACAGTTAGACCTTTATGCCTATATGATGCCAGCCAGGGAAGTGGGTGGTGATCTCTACGATTATCTGTTAGAGGATAACCATCTTTATGTCTGTCTGGGCGATGTGAGTGGCAAGGGCGTACCTGCAGCACTATTTATGGGTCAGGCAACACGTATGTTCCGTACGTTAGCCAGAGAACAGTGTACGCCTCAGGAGATTGCTACGCGTCTGAATGCAGAATTTACTGAACATAATGACAACGGTATGTTTGTTACGATGTTCATAGCATATATCGACTTGACCACTGGACGTATGGACTTCTGTAATGCAGGCCATAATCCGCCCATTCTTGATGGCAAGTTTATGGAGATAGAAAGTAATGCACCTATTGGCTTATGGTCGGAATTAGACTTTGTAGGTGAACAAATAGATAGTATCAAGGGACGTCCGCTGCTGATCTATAGCGACGGACTGAACGAAGCCGAAAATCGCCAGCAACAGCAATTTGGTGACGAACGCCTGCTTAAGATACTCCAAGAGAATCACTTTGATAGTGCTAAACAGGTCATTGAATACTTGTGTGATGCAGTAGAGAAACACCGTAACGGTGCTATGCCTAACGACGACTTGACGATAATGGCGCTGAAAGTTATTTAATGGTTCATGATTCATGATGAATATAAATAAGATACGAGAAGATTTTCCAATTCTTTCACGAGAGGTTTATGGTAAACCGCTGATATACCTCGATAATGCTGCTACCACGCAGAAACCACTCTGTGTGCTCGACGCTATGTGTGACGAATACCTGAACGTAAATGCCAATGTGCATCGTGGCGTTCACTATCTTTCGCAACAGGCTACCGATTTGCATGAGGCTGCTCGCGAAAAGGTGCGCCAGTTTATCAATGCCAAGAAGACAGAGGAGATAGTGTTTACGCGTGGTACGACGGAAGCCATCAACTTAGTAGCGTCATCGTTCTGTGAATCGCAGATGCAGGCTGGCGACGAGGTGTTAGTGACAGAGATGGAGCACCATTCAAACATCGTCTCCTGGCAGTTACAAGCCCAAAAGCGTGGCATCGTTGTCAAGCATCTGCCCATGACAGACGACGGTCGTCTTGACCTCTCACTTCTCACCTCTCACCTCTCACCTCTGACAAAACTTATCAGCGTTGCGCATGTCAGCAATGTGCTGGGCACAGTGAACCCTGTAGATGTAATCATCAAGATAGCCCACGAGCACGGCATCCCCGTTTTGGTGGACGGTGCCCAGAGTGCGCCCCACTTCAAGGTGGATGTTCAGGCGATGGATTGTGACTTCTTTGCTTTCAGTGGCCATAAGATGTACGGACCAACGGGCATAGGTGTACTCTATGGCAAAGAGGAGTGGTTAGAGAAGTTGCCTCCCTATCAGGGTGGGGGCGAGATGATTGACAAGGTGACGTGGGAGAAGACGACCTTCGAGCGCCTGCCCTTTAAGTTCGAGGCTGGCACACCTGACTATGTGGCTACCCACGGATTAGCCAAAGCCATAGAATACATCGACGCCATTGGTTTTGAGGCCATTCAGCAGCATGAGCAGGAATTGACCTGTTACTGCATGGAGCAACTGCAGACCATTGACGGCATGAAGATTTATGGCCCGGCAGAGGGACGAGATGCTGTTGTGAGTTTCAATGTAGGAGACATCCACCATCTTGATATGGGCACCTTGCTCGACCGCTTAGGCATTGCCGTCCGTACGGGTCACCATTGTGCCCAACCCCTGATGGACCGTCTCGGTATCT
>JAFVHO010000236.1 GCA_017474485.1 Prevotella sp. | reverse complement strand
GACGACGAGAACTACTTCTACGTAGGCTGCTGGGAGTACAAAGGCAAGGGCAACGAGCCCGAGCTCATCAAGGAGCCGCTGGAGTACGAGGCAATCAAGGTTCAAACCAGAAATTATAAGAATTAACAGATGACACTAAGAGAGCTTTTTTCCGAATGGAGCAACCCCCAAGCCCTATTTCAGGGTGCCCTCCTATCAGGCATTTCCAGTGTTGTTTTCGTTGTTTGGTATCTTTTGGATGCTGAAATGATTAACAGAGAATTTGTTCTGTATGGTGCTTTAGCTTTGGCTATCTTGCATGTTGTCTGTCGGTTTAAGCTATCAATCATCAATAAAAAGAAGTAAATTATGGCTAAAAACATAAGTTTCACTATCAAGTTCTGGCGCCAGAATGGCCCCAAGGACCAGGGACATTTCGATACCCACGAAATGCACGATATTCCCGACGACACCTCGTTCCTTGAGATGCTTGACATCCTGAACGAGGAGCTCATCAACGAAGGCAAGGAGCCCTTCGTATTCGACCACGACTGCCGCGAGGGTATCTGCGGTATGTGCTCACTCTACATCAACGGCACACCTCACGGACTCACCGAGCGTGGTGCTACTACCTGTCAGCTCTACATGCGCCGCTTCAATGATGGCGACGTCATTACCGTAGAGCCTTGGCGCTCAGCTGCCTTCCCTGTGATTAAGGACTGTATGGTTGACCGCGGTGCCTTCGATAAGATTATCCAGGCTGGTGGTTACACCACGATCCGCACTGGTCAGGCTCAGGATGCCAACGCTATCCTGATTCCCAAGGAGGATGCCGACGAGGCTATGGACTGCGCTTCTTACATCGGCTGTGGCGCTTGCGTCGCTGCTTGTAAGAACGGTTCTGCCATGCTCTTCGTATCCAGCAAGGTTTCTCAGCTCGCCCTGCTTCCCCAGGGTCGCGTAGAGGCTGCTCGCCGTGTGAAGAACATGATCGCCAAGATGGACGAGCTCGGCTTCGGTAACTGCACTAACACTCGCGCCTGCGAGGCCGTCTGCCCGAAGAACGAGACCATCGCTAACATCGCCCGCCTGAACCGCGAGATGATTAAGGCCAAGCTGAATGATTAAAAGGTGCATTTTAGTCAAGGCTTTCAGGCAGACTAATCGCACGTACATTATTATTATAAGAGCGCCGCATATCTCCTGCGGTGCTCTTTTTGTTGATGAGACATGAATATTTAACTCTTTCGTGCACGGCATGAGCACAATGTTTCGATGGAAAAGGTGTCTTCAGTTGCAACAGGAAGCTACAGCCTAAGTAATTGTGGCAATACTATCGGAGTAAGCGGCAATACTTTTGGAGTATTTGAAATTTCGTTCGGAGTATTGCATTTTAGTGTCAGTAAATAACAATTTTCTCATAGAAATATTTGTTTTATCGACGGAAAAGTTGTACTTTTGTAGTAGTTTTAAGAGATAGGACTAAATATTTAATATGTACGACCAACAGCAAGTCTTTTCAGATTCACTTTACGTAATGGTCTATGGCGGGTCAATGGTATTTGCGCTCATTGCCTGCATCTATTTGTTGTTCCGTCGTAGCAATGCTATTGCGCCTGAAGTCACGCCACCTCTGCGGCTGCGTCGCCGGGTAGCTGCTTTTTTTGCGATTATGGTGATAAGCCATTTGTGGTGGTACGTGTTAGTCAAGTACAACTTCTTTGGCGACCTTTTAAGTATCATCGTGGCTGCGGGGCTCGACTGCGTGGTACTGATACCTTTTATAATGGGTATGCTGCTCGCCATGTTGCAAGACTATCGTCGCCCGCTTTGGCTTTTCATCTTGGCTTCGTTGCCTATTGTAGTCCTTTTTGCAATGATGATTGATAGTCATGACGTGGGGTTGTTGTCTTGGGTGCGAGGCTATTTCATGTTGATGACCGTTGTTATGTTCATATATATGGCCTTTGCGGTCAGGCAGTATAGCCTGTGGCTTCGTAATAACTATGCCGACTTGGAGAACAAGGAGGTGTGGCAGAGCTTTATGGTGCTGG
The DNA here is from genome assembly GCA_017474485.1 of Prevotella sp. Lineage (GTDB taxonomy): Bacteria > Bacteroidota > Bacteroidia > Bacteroidales > Bacteroidaceae > Prevotella. The sequence continues at coordinate 2,398 of JAFVHO010000236.1, read as the reverse complement.
CCATCTGTCTGCTGGTTCTTAGTTTCTACGTATATTCCAGTAGTGGCATGACTTACGAGTATGCCGTTCAGGTGTTCGAATACTTGTTTATCGCTATCCTGCTCTGGCGGGTGGAGACGTTGCAGACGCTGGAGAACAATGACGATAATGATGACATCATTGAGGCGACGGGCCTGGAGGAGGTGATGGCCTTACAATCCAGTGCGCCCCAGGTCACCATTCCTGACAACATCGGACAGTTGCTGGAGCACTATTGCGAGGGAAGACAACTCTACTTGCGACAAGACATTACGCTCAGTCAGCTCAGCAAGGCCATCGGAACCAACCGTTATTATCTCAGCCAGTATTTTACACGTCAGGACACCACTTATAATGCCTATATCAATAGCCTGCGCATCCAGCACTTCGTGCGACTCTACCAAGAGGCTTCCGCTGCCAAGCGCTCTTTCACTGCCCAGCAACTGGCCCAGGAGTGTGGTTTCAGGAGTTATAGCACTTTTGCCGTAGCCTTCAAGCAGCGCATGGGTCAGACGGTCTCGACGTGGATGCGTAACACTGCCAAGTAACCCCTCAAACCATCGGAAATGGTTTTTTCCATCTGGTGACTCTCAGAATTTGCAAATACAGTCTCAGAATATGCAAAATCTGAAGGTAAAGGCTTCTTTGGGGTAGCATATTCCAGTTTTTTTTGTTATCTTTGCATCGCTTTTTCCGTCTATGAATCCGGAGACAGGCAAGAGACATGACGATAGACTCAAAATGAAATCATATATAGGAATGAAAAAGATATTATCTATAGCAGCCCTGTTGATGGTAAGTGTAACGCTCACTGCCCGTCAGAAACCTGCCGACCAAGAGAAGCAGCAACCCCAGGAACAAGAGCAGGCCATGGTACAGCGCCTTTATGAGACGCAAGTCAGTGGCAGCGACTCAGACTTCTACGAAGCTCACGAGGCATTCATGGAGTATCTGGAGGGGCGCAAGGACTGGGAAAAATACTATCGTACGTGGATGAGCCGTGTTATCTATAATGTGAACCACAGGTACTTCCATCGTGCCTTCGCCGATATTAACTACATTACAGACGACATCGAGGAGCGCCATCAAGAGGACTATCTATATATTGCCAACATGTCATTGGGTTTTTTCTATAACGGTCGCAACCAGCCTGAGATGGGTGAGAAGTTCTTCCGACGCGCCTTGCAGGGCATCGATGTCGAGAAGGACCCTGTGTCGGTATTCAATTCCTACCTCTCTATAGCGCAGTCGCTTAGTTTTAAGCGTCCCGCCGAGGCGATGGCATGTCTTGACAGCCTGCCTCAGCAGATGCTCGAGAACCCGATGTACGAGAGTGGTGTGCTGGGCTACCGTTGCATCATCGCTAACAAGATGAGGGACTACGAGGCCTTTGAGCGTTATTTCACTAAATATGACAGCATTCGCCACAATCAGCCAGAACAGTTCAATGCGACAAACCTCCAGCAAGTGATGGTCTGTCATAGTCTTATACGGAAAGACTACCAAGGTGCCCTCGCCTGGTGCGACTCTATTGATGTGCCCTTGACAGCTACAGAGTTACGCATCGATGTCTATGAGCAGATGGGCGACTGGAAGCAGGCCTTTCGTGCCTCAGAACTGAAGGACAGCCTTCAACTCATTGCCGAGCGCGAAGCGCTGGAGTTGCATATGACAGATATGGCACGTGACATCGATCTGCTTCAGGCAGAGCAGGAAAAGGCAAAAATACGATATGTGCAATTGCTGGTAGTGGGACTGATGGCATTGGCTATCATCGGTTTGCTCATCGGTATGCTCGTGTATCGCCACAATAAGAACCTCCGATTGAAGGAGCAGTTCCTTCAGTTGCAGGAGGCTCGCAGACGCACTGAGGCCGGACAGGCCATCCGTCGTGCCTTTGTCACTACGATACAGGAGAAGTTGAAATCGCCCATCAATGTGCTGAGAGGCTATGCTCGTATTTTCAACAATCCTGATTTTCTCCTGAAGCCCAATGAGCGCCCCAAGCGCTACAACGACATCCTCACTGCTGCCCGTGCCATAGAGTCGCTGATGGATCCAGTACTCGACTCCTATGCCAGAGGAACAGTTGGTATCTCCGACGAGGAGAAGCTGGTGTGTATGGATGCCCTTCGCTCCCCACTGATTACCTTGATTAACACGTCGGAGGTGATTATCGATGGGAACGGATTGATTCCACACGATGAATATATGCAGTTGCGAGCCAGCGTTTGCCGCGATGCCTACCGTGTGGCCACCTCTGCCCATCAGCTCATCCTGTTCAGTATCTATAACGACGATATCCCTTCACCTAAGCCAGACAGAATAGGGCTCAACGAAGCGGTGCACTCCATCCTGAACAGTTACGACCTGCACCCCT
>JAFVHO010000235.1 GCA_017474485.1 Prevotella sp. | reverse complement strand
TGTAATGAAGAAGTAAAAAACAAGATATTATGAAACAGCTACTATTAACATCTATGCCAAGCCTCTTAGAGACAAAGGTAAACGTGAGAATTCTTTCGTTATTGTTCATCCTCCTTATTACATGTGACGTGCAAGCACAGTATTTTCCATACAATCCTTACAACCCCTATATGAACCCTGGCTATCAGGCCGGACAACAGTTGGGCAATGCTATTGCACAAAGGAGTAAGTATGGTCGTAATCAGTTGCGTAAAGCTATTAAGAAATGGGGCGAATGCAATAATGGTACGCTTTCGCTGGAACATGGAGCAGTTGCTTTATATGGAAGTAACGGTTATTTCTGTAGTGCCGCCGTTGATGACAGAATCTCTTCTAAGTTAAAGTCCATTAATAAGAGTGGTGGCACCATTAACGATGTAAATATCACCGAGAACGGAAACTTCATCGTAGTATTTAATGACAAGGAATGGTATGGAGTGCTTCCTTCAGGACTTAAATCTGCCTTGGATGAGTATTCTTATGGCACCAAGTTCAAGTCAATATCATTTAACGAGAGTGGGACTTATGCCATTACAACATCTGATGGATTCAAGAGTAACAATTCCATCTATCAGTCTTTTTACGATGAAAATGTCGATGACTATGGAGAGTTGTATTCTGTGAACATTTGTGGCGACGGTGCTGTGTTTTGCTATTCTAATGGAACAAGATATTGTGGCCGTATTCCAAATGAGGTTGAATCTGCCATTCGTAGTTTCTCGCATACGGCAAAATTTGTGAAGTTCAATAAGCATGGTGATTATCTTATCTGTGACAAATATGGTTCTTACTCATATTCCATAGGTGATGCTGATACAGGAAGTAATTCTTCAACAGTTTTTTATGACTGGGCTAAAGAGCGAACTAAGAAGGCTAAAGAAAAGGCTTATGCAAAATGGAACAGCAAGGCATATTATAATTTCAATGACGAAAAGAAAGTCCATCGAGTATGGTGTGGAGTGGAAATAATTGATGGAAAGTTCGTTTCATTGCAAACCAGTATTGCTACAGATTACAATGCTGCTCCAACACTGAATATTGATTTTCATGCTATTTCTGAAACAGATTTTGATGGCATTTTGAAGAATCTTTCTGAAGAAGGTTTAGAGAATATGTCTTTGAAGTTAGAATTGGCCAATGGAGAGACAATAACCTCAAGCAAAATGGCTATATATAAAAGTTGGCTTGGCATAGGTTTTAGACTATCCACGAGTCTGGTCTCTATGAGAAGTGACAAGCGTTCTCTCCGTGGTGATATTTCGAGTATTCAATATCTTGTTGGTCAGTTCTCTACTAACAACATCAAATCTGTTACGTTCAAAGGGAGATATACTGTTGATTTTTCAAGTATTGATACGAAGAGCCAATTATGCTATGATTTCTACAGGTTAGCAGACGAGGCGGGCAAGTCTAATATTCTGCCGAACTAGAAGATAGCCTTTATTGAGGAGTGCCATAAAAGCCTTTTGATCTATAAGACAATAGTTATATATAACGAACAAGAAGAAAAGACAGCACATCCCAATGACGGAAGGACGTAGCCTAATACGCACTTTTCTGGCAGGTGCCACAAAAGATGCCACAGTCATTCCATAAGCGTTCAAAAGGGTTGAGCAAGCTCAGAGGAAAAAAGGAATGAATAGATTTGGTTCTTTCAAAAAGAATGATTACCTTTGAGACGATGTCTCGAAGTTACTCACGTTCGAAAATACTCAAATAAATTTGGTATTTTGCTCACTTATTCGTAACTTTGCACCCGATGATGAGTCATTGAAACGGCTGGTGGCTCAGCGTCGGGTGTTCTTTGATGCAGTTTATAGCAGATTGCAACGCCACACTTCTACCTTTAGGTGGAAGAATGTGGAATTGAGTACGGTCGCCAATTCGTAACCCAGTTTTTCCTCAATCCTCCAGACTGCCTTTATACAAAGAAATTCTGCGATTTCTTACAAAGTTACGAAAAAACGAAGGAAAAGCCAAATTTATTTGAGCATTTCTGAGTGAAAGTAATTTCGGCAAAGCCAAAGTTACGAAAAGTCGAGCGCAAAACAAAATAATTCATTCTTTTTTTTCTATGACGCAATCACTTTCCGCTTACAATGAGGTTTGCAGGATGGAAAGGTCAATCTTCTTATTGAGCCTGCTTTTGGTGCTGCGGATGGCTTGTTCTGAGCAACAGAAAGAGCGGGCCTTCTGGCGGTCATTCTTGCCATAGTATTCCATGATACAAAAGAAAGTCTCCTTGGGAGTCAAGGGAGAAGAGGCTTTGCCTAACAGGACGGCCAGTGTAGTATCGACTAACGGAAGAGCCTTCAGCACAGCCTGTTCTTCCTGTTTGCCCATCTGGCTGATGTTCTGGTCGTTAATGATAGCAAAGAGCACGTCGATGCCTTGTTTTGCCTCATTAATAGGAAGAGAAGTGGAGGACGCAGGGAGACTTGATTCCCTGTGAAGTAGTTCCTGGCGCACACTCTCGATACGTTGCCGATACATGGCAGACTGCGCACGCATTCTACGGATATACCAATAGCAGATGACGCCAGAAACCAGCAGTAACAGCATGATGGTCACAATATAGAACTGGCGATTCTTGCCAGCTTTCACCTGTTCAACCTGCCATTGCACATCCATCACGTTCATATAAGCCTCTGGCGAAATGGTCTGCATCAGCAGTTGCAGTTGTTCCTGTTTCCCTTCTCGATAGTAGATATAACCAAGCAATGCGAGTACTCCATTTTCAGTTGTAGAATCGTTGCTAAGTAAATAGGCTCGATACGCATATGCTTCTGCTTTGCCAAGAGAATCGACAAACATCGCTTGATAGGCTAAATCCTGATAAATGGCAGCACTATCCTGACCACTATCTATTGTTTTAGATAGTGTTGGCGATTCTGCTGTTTGGCAAGCCATTAACAGGCAGACACCAATCAATGTGAAGATAAACCATCTTCTCATCCTTTAAACGGACACGATAAAGATCAATCTTTCAGCGAATAGGTGATGGTGGTTACGACGCGCAATTTCTTGATATAAGGAGTGTTCTGGTCGCGGTCTTCGATTTCGAACTGTCCTTGTCCAGCTGTCTGTATAGGTCCCAGGTCTGACTTACTGGCCTCAGCAAACTGCTCTGCTGTTTTCTGTGCGTTCTTGATAGCCTCGGCCATCATTTCAGGTTTCATCTGCTGGAATGAGGCATATTCATATTGCGGATTGCTATTCTCGATGGCTACCCCCTGCTTCAGTAGTTCTGCCTGCTTGAAGATGGCCTTGTTGACTTCTGTCACTTTGTTGGTGGCAACAGTAATCGTCGTATTGACAATATAGCGGAAGTTCTTTTGGTTGTCACCCCATTCGCGAGCCTCAAGGTCACTGATAGTAGGAGGATTCACCGTGATTTCCTTCTCGTCGAGTCCGTTCTGTTTCAAGAACCTTTTAATCTTGTCCGTTTGGAAATTTATATTCTCGTAGAGCAAGGGCAGGTCATTACCCGTTACCTTTGTTCCGATGCTCCACGTCACCTTATCAGCAGGTACTTCGCGCTCTGCCAAGCCCTTTACTGTTACCTTGCGGTCCTTGTTGGCAAAGTTGTCGATACCAGCCTTGATGAACCACCCCATACATAAGATGCCCAATGCGATGAGGGCTGACGCAATAATCCGATTCTCTTTCATACGCAACTGTGTTTTGTGAATCAACGCTGCAAAGTTACAAACTTTTTTGAAGAAAAAGCGGGAAGTCTTGATTTTTATTTGTACTTTTGTACCGAAATTCAGTATGTTACCAATATGGACCAAAAGAAAATATTGAAGTTTCTGCGCCAGGTGATGGCTAACAATAACCGTGAATGGTTTCAGGAACACAAAAAAGACTACGAGGCTGTTAGGGCAGAGTTTGAACGTGGCATACAGCAGGCTATTGAACGTATCATGACGTTCGACCCAGAAATTGCCCACGTTCAGGTGAAGGATTGCACCTACCGTTTCTATCGTGACACGCGGTTCTCAGCAGACAAGTCACCCTACAAGAACCACCTTGGTGCCTATATCAATGCCAAAAGCAAGAAGGCGTTAAGGGGTGGTTATTATATTCATCTAGAGCCTGACCACTGCCTATTGGCCGTTGGTAACTACTGGCTGCCGACAAACATACTGACTTCGTGTCGTCATGAGATGATGGGTAATACGGCAGAATGGCTTAGATGTGTCGAAAACGAGGAGTTTCTGAAATATTTTGGCAGCGACGAGGCCAGCAGCATTGACACGCCTACCGATATCGATAGTTGGGATCAACCACAAGGCTTCGGTTTGGCAAAGTTGAAAACCTGTCCTTCTGGTTTCCCAAAGGACTGGCCACATGTCAAATACCTGCGCTTGAAAGACTACTGTGTGTGGCATGCAGTCTCGAACACGTTCTTTGAGAATGACAATTGGCTCGACGAGATGGAGCGCATGTTCCGTGCCGCCAAGCCAATGATGGACTTTATGAATTCAGTGATTGACGATTACGAATAAACAACGATTAATAAAGTATTTGTATGATGAGAAAGAGTTTGTCATTATTGGTCTTAGGACTATTGATGTTGACAATAGAGGCGCAAGGACAGCCTCTGTTGAAAACGCACGTGGAAACGGGCGATGTAGAAGGAATTGCTGATGGTGCAGATTTGGCCATCTATAAGGCTATACCGTATGCAGCGCCACCTGTGGGCGACCTGCGTTGGAAGGCTCCGCAGCCAGCCAAGGCTTGGGAAGGTGTCAGGGTTTGCGATACTTTTGGACCCTTACCACCACAGCCAACCCGTCCTGGACGTACAGCTGACATGATGAGCGAGGACTGCTTGTATTTAGGTATCGCCACGCCAGCCAAATCAGTTACAGACCGTCTGCCCGTCATGGTATGGATTCATGGTGGTGGTTTCCAAACAGAGTGGTATGGTGGTGACCTGTGGACAAGTCTTGCCCGTCGTGGCGTTGTCATCGTCAGCCTTGAGTATCGTACTGGTGCACTTGGTTTTATGGCTCATCCCGAACTTAGCAAGGAGTCGCCTGACGGACATTCTGGCAACTATGGCTTGCTGGATCAGATATATGCCCTGCAATGGGTACAGCGTAACATCAAGAACTTTGGTGGCGACCCATCGAAGGTGACCATCTTTGGCGAGTCGGCTGGTGCCATCAGTTGTAGCATGCTTTGTGCTTCGCCCCTGACCAAAGGACTTTTCCGTGCCGTCATCAGTCATAGCGGTGGTTCGTTTGCCCCCTGGAGTGACCAACCACGCAGCTTGGGTCTGGATGCCTCACAAAAGGGTGCCGAGCAGCAGGGCTTGGCTTTCCAGAAGCACCTGAAGAAAAAGAACATCAAACAGATGCGCAAGATGTCGGCTATGGAGCTTTGCGACGGCAATGTAGGCTTTGCTGGTTTTTGGCCCTGTGTTGACGGCTATGTTATCTGCGACGACCAGTACCGTCTCTATGAGCGTGGTGAATACAACGATGTGCCTGTTATTGTAATGACTAACAGCGATGAGGGTGCCCTCTTTGCCCCTGGCAATATCAAGTCAGAAGATTATAAGAAAACGGTTAGCAGTATCTTTGGCGATTGGGCCGATGAGGCTTTGAAGGTCTATCCTGGTAATACCGACGACGAAGCCTGGCACGGCTTTGGCGATGCCTTCCGCGATATGGGTTTTGCCTGGCCATCCTATGCTTGGGTGAGCCTGCAAGCCAAGACGGGTAAGAGTGGTGCGTATGCAGCTTATCTGGCCCAACCGTCTACACGCAGTTTCTCGCAGGATCCTCGTCGTAAGGGTGTGGCTCATGCTGACGACATCATGTATCTGAATAGCGAATTCCTTTCTCAGCCCGATACATATCCATACGAGGCTGCTGTGGCTGAGATACTCCAACAATACTGGGTGAACTTTGCCAAGACGGGTAATCCCAACGGTAAGGGTCTGCCTTACTGGCCCACGTTCGACGAGAGCAAACCGACCACGATGCAGTTCAGCAACGGTGCTTCACTCATTATGGTGCCAAATCGCAAGCAAATAGACTTCGTAGACCGTTTCTACAAAGCGAAGCGTGAGGAAACGGAGAGTCAACGCAAGTAACGATGGGCACAGAAAAGATTACAGAGCAGCCATCACGATTCGACCATCTGGAAGAGATGTCTGTATCGGAACTGTTACAGCACATCAACGAAGAAGACTATCGCGTTGCTGAGGCTGTCAAACGGGCTATTCCACAGATAGAGCCTTTCGTGGAGGCGTTGGAAAAGCGTATGAAGAAAGGCGGACGTCTGTTCTATATCGGTGCAGGTACCAGCGGACGACTGGGTGTGCTGGATGCCAGTGAACTGCCTCCTACGTTTGGCGTGTCTGATACGAAGGTGATAGGCATTATTGCTGGTGGTGACAGAGCATTACGCCATGCAGTCGAGAAGGCAGAGGATATTACCGATCAAGGTTGGAAGGATCTTCAGGCCCACGAGCCAATAAACAAAGATACGGTGTTGGGGATTGCTGCTTCTGGTTCAACACCTTATGTTGTTGGTGCCATCAAGTTGGCCAAACAGAATGGTTTGCTGACAGGTTGTATTACGAGTAATCTGAATACTCCTTTGGCACAGGCTTCCGACTATCCCATCGAAACCATTGTTGGGCCGGAATTTGTAACAGGTTCCAGTCGTATGAAGAGTGGTACGGCCCAGAAGATGGTGCTCAACATGATTTCCACAGCCCTCATGATTCGTATGGGCCGAGTGAAAGGCAACCGTATGATTAAGATGCAGTTGAAGAATGCCAAACTGGTGGACCGTGGCACGCGCATGCTGATGGATATGCTGGGCCTAAGCTATGATGAGGCTCAGCAACGACTATTGGAGGCGGGTAGTGTAGCGGCGGCATGTGCGGATGGTATGGATTCTGGTGGTTCAGAGAAAAAAAATCTGTGAAATCTGCGTTATCTGCGTTAAATTTCGTATCTTTGCAGCCTAAAGCAAATTATATACACGATGTTAGAAGTTAAGAACTTACATGCCAAGATAGGCGACAAAGAAATATTGAAAGGCATCGACCTCGTCATTAATGATGGTGAGACGCATGCTATTATGGGTCCCAACGGTTCTGGTAAATCGACGCTAAGTGCTGTTTTGGTAGGCAATCCACTTTATGAGGTAACAGAAGGCGAGGCCTATTTCAATGGCAAAAACCTGCTGGAGATGAAACCTGAGGACAGAGCCCACGAAGGCTTGTTCCTGTCGTTCCAGTATCCTGTGGAGATTCCTGGTGTGTCAATGACCAACTTCATGAAGGCTGCCATCAACGAAAAACGTAAATATCAGGGCTTGGAGCCGATGAATGCTGCAGAGTTCCTGAAACTGATGCGTGAGAAGCGTAAAGTTGTAGAATTAGACTCTAAACTGGCCAACCGCTCAGTAAACGAAGGTTTCAGTGGTGGTGAGAAGAAACGCAACGAGATATTCCAGATGGCAATGTTGGAGCCTAAGCTGAGCATTCTGGACGAGACGGACTCTGGTCTCGATGTCGACGCTATGCGTATCGTAGCCGAGGGTGTGAACAAATTGCAGACACCAGAAACTTCATGTATTGTTATCACCCATTACGACCGTCTGCTGGAGATGATCAAGCCCCAATTTGTGCATGTGCTTTACAAGGGAAAGATAGTGAAGACCGGCGGTCCTGAACTGGCAGTACAGATTCAGGAACACGGCTATGACTGGATAAAGGAAGAAATAGGAGAGGAGTAGTTTTAATTAGTAATTAGAAATTAGGAATTAGTAATTATGATTACTTTAGGCTCTGAGAAACAATATATTGACCTGTACAAGCAGTGTCGCACGATGATTCACGAGCACAGTAGTGACGTGATGAATAGCGTGCGTGACGAGGCTTTCGAGCGCTTTGTGTCGAGTGGTTTCCCCACTCGAAAGCAAGAGCGCTACAAATATACGGACATTCAGAAACTCTTTGCTCCAGACTATGGCTTGAATCTGAACCGTCTGACCATTCCTGTTGATCCTTACAAGGCATTCCGCTGTGATGTTCCTAACCTGTCGACAAGTCTTTATTTTGTGGTCAATGATATGTTCTATAGGGGTGAGAAGCTAGAAGCAAGAGGTGAGAGAATACCTCATGCTTCGGCCAAACTTCCTGAGGGCGTGATTATCGGTTCGCTGAAAGAACTATCCTCTAACTCCTCACCTCTCAACTCTCACCTCTATAACCAGTTGGCTGGTAAAGCTAATGATGCCGTTACCGACCTCAACACCATGCTGGCGCAGGACGGACTCTATGTTTATGTGCCCAAGAATATAAAGGTAGACCGTGCTATTCAGGTCATCAACATCCTGCGTAGTGATGTTGACCTGATGGTGAATCGTCGTGTGCTTATTGTTTTGGAGGCTGGAGCCGAACTGAAGATGTTGTTCTGTGACCATGCTGCTGACGACAAGAACTTCCTGGCTACGCAGGTCATTGAGGCATACGTTGGCGAGAATGCCTCGTTGGATTTGTATTGCCTTGAGGAGACACACCACAAGAATGTGCGTGTCAGCAATGTCTATATCGACCAACAGCGTGACAGTCGTGTCAATCACAATGTGATAACCCTTCACAATGGTGTCACCCGTAACAAGCTCGATTTGACTTTCTCTGGTGAGGGTGCAGAGTGCCAATGTTATGGGTGCGTGATAGCTGACAAGCATCAGCATGTGGACAACAATACGCTGATAACCCATAAGGTGCCGCATTGCACATCGAACGAGTTGTACAAGTATGTGCTCGACGACAAGGCTGTTGGTGCCTTTGCTGGTCGTGTGCTCGTAGAACACGGTGCCCAGAAGACCACCTCGCAGATGACGAACCAGAACCTGACGGCTACTAAAGAGGCAAGGATGTTTACCCAGCCCATGCTGGAGATTTATGCTGACGACGTGAAGTGTGCCCATGGCTCTACCGTCGGACAGCTGAACGATGCCGCCCTGTTCTATATGCGCCAACGTGGCATCTCGTTGGAGGAAGCAAAAGTGCTGTTGCAGAACGCTTTTATCAATGAAGTGATCGATAAGATGCAACTCGAACCTCTACGCGACCGTCTTCATTATCTGGTGGAGAAGCGTTTTAGGGGTGAGCTGAACAAGTGCAAAGGATGCCAACTATGTAAATGAAACGTAAAGAGTGAATCATGATGACGAGATGCTGTCATATTGCCCCGTTGTTGATCATGGTGCTTGCCATGATAACGTCGTGTGACAATGACCAAAAGCAGGGTCCCGTTTCGTCGCATATTGACAGCATATTGTTTGAAACAGGAAGTTTGAAGCAATATACACGTCTGTTGGAACTGGCCGACAGTTTCGAAAAGTCTGGTAATCTGACCCAGTTGAATGCTAACCGCTGGCGTGGTACAGCCTATTATCATCAAGGACAGAACCGTATGGCCGAGGTGTGCTATAAAAAGGCTCTTGAGTGTGAGGTAAAGACTGATCAGGACCAGTTGAGCTACAACAAGGTGGCCAGACGTCTGTCTGAGTTGTTATTGGTAAAAGGTGACTATGAAGGTGCATTGCGTGTGGCCATTCCTGCCATTGCCAAAATGGATCAGACGGGTATTGGTTCGGACATCGACTATGCCATCTTATTGAATAATATTGGCTGTTGTCAGTTGAATCTTGGTCAGGATGCTGAGGCCCTAAAGAGTTTCTATTCTGCACGTGACCACTATACCAACCGCTGGCAGACAGACGTCACCAGTCGTGGATACCAAGAGGCGGTCGTAGGCACTGTCTATACCAGTATGGCCTATATCAACAGTCATCATTACGCAGAATCCATCTATTGGATTGACCGTACGGAAATGCTGTTGGATAAATATCGTCAGCATCCAGATTCCCGCGCTGAATATTTCAGTGAGTATCAGGGACGTATCTACATCATGCGTGCTGTGGCTCTGCAGGGCTTGAAGCAACCCAAGGAAGCTGCCAAGGCTTATCGGGAGTTCCTGAAAACCGATTATTCTAAGACGGAAGCAGGCCGTATCCTGGCCAACGAC
>JAFVHO010000234.1 GCA_017474485.1 Prevotella sp. | reverse complement strand
TGGGCTTCAACACTTTCTCATAGCGGTCAAGCACCTGATCGACCGTACGTCCACGCTCCACCACGTCACGACGGATATTACGAATGAGACGCACGTCAGCATCAGTATCCACAAATATCTTCAAGTCCATCATGTCGCGCAGCTTCTTATAATGCAGCGTCATGATACCCTCCAGAATGATAACGGGCTTAGGCTCGACATGTACGGTCTCCGGCAGACGGTTGGAGATGATATACGAATAGGTGGGCTGTTCTACAGCCTGACCACTTTTCAGCATCTTAATATGCTCCGTCAACAGTTTCCAATCGAAAGCATCAGGATGGTCAAAATTGATAGCACGACGCTCTTCGTCCGTCATGCCCGTTGTATCATTATAGTACGAGTCAAGGGGGACAACAGCAGCACAATGAGGAGGCAGTGCCTGAGCGATTTTCTTGACGACGGTTGTCTTACCAGAACCTGTACCGCCAGCTATTCCAATTATTGTCATTTAAAAACTTTTTTTGCAAGGACTACAGGACTTAAGAACTTTATTAAATCATTGGAAGTAAGTCCTGTAGTCCGTTGCTAAATTATTATTTTGCTTCTTTCACCACATAGACCAGTGTGGGCAGGTGGTCGCTATAACCATCGAGCCATACACCTCCGGCATGTGTACGCAGGGTATTTCCCTTGTAACGACCATCTTGCTGGAACAGATAGTCGCGACGGAATATCTGGGGTTGGAAGAGCGTCAAAGTCTTGTATTCCTTCTTGCCCTCAATATCGAGCAGGTTGCGCGACAGGATAATCTGGTCGAACAGGTTCCAGGCATTGTTATATTGCAATGTACCTGTACCACTGTCGTGTATCTTCCAGAAAGGATTATACAGTCCGCCCTCCTCTACCTCGCTCATCTCGCGTCTGGCACCAAGTGCCACAGACATAGACTTGTCACGTGGGTCGTCGTTCATATCACCCATAATGAAGAGTTTCACGTTGGGATCATCCTTCTGCAACGAGTCTTTCACCACACGAATCTGTTCGCCACCAAGTTCACGATAGTACGACTCTGCACCGCGTGAAGGCAGGTGGTTAACGATAACTGTCACATGTTCGCCTGCCAACGTACCGCTGACCACAAGGAAACCACGAGTGGCACGATTCCTCTCAATGTCCTCCTGCTTCTTATATACATAAGGTACGAGTTTGACATTGCGAATTGTAAACTGTGATGGATTATAAATCAGGGCACAGTCTACACCACGCTGGTCAGGACCTTCGATATGAACAAACTGATAGTTGCGGGCCTTCAAGGGCTCCTGATCACAGAGATCTTGCATACAATGGGCATTTTCAACCTCACTGACACCAATAACCGCACAACCATACGGCAATCTGTCGGTGCCCATTTCTGCCAGCACACGAGCCATGTTACGCAGTTTGTGATTGTACTTCATCTCCGTCCACTTGTTACGTCCGTCGGGCAGATATTCATAGTCATTATGCCCTTCGTCATGCTGCGTGTCGAAGAGGTTCTCCAGGTTATAAAAACCAATTGCGTAGGCATTGAGCTTGCGCTCTTGAGCCTGTACGTTCATTGTTCCTATCAGGAACATGACGCTGATAACACTCAGTAACTTTTTCATATAGTCTCAGATTTATGTTGCGAAGATAGTGACTTTTTTTGAAATTATCGCATTTTTTTGAAAAAAAGTTGCGAAAAAAATACTTTTTTGCATTTTATTCATTATCTTTGCACCATATAATTGATTTCAATGACTAAAAATTAATCCTTATGAAGAAAAAGCTGAAATTAATTGTGATGGCTCTTTGCCTCGCTCCAATGGCTTTTGCCCAGACTGATGACACAAAACAGCAAGAGCAGAACACCATTGCAGACGAACAGGCCTTCACTTTCACGGAAGCTCAGCTGGGTGAAGACGATGACATGTCGCAGAACGTGAGCATTATCTCGTCGAACCAGAACATCTACGCCTCAAAGGTGGGGTTCCAGTTCAGCCCTGTGCGTTTCCGCTACCGTGCTTTTAACCAAAAGTACAATGAGATTTACATTAACGGTGTACAGATGAACGACATGGAAAGCGGCCAGTTCCGTTTTTCACTGATTGGCGGTCTGAATCGTGTAACCAACAACAGCAGGGAAGCTTCACTGCCGTTCGAAGCTACCAACTATGCTATGTCGGCTATGGGTGGATCAAACAACTACGATTTCCGTCCCAGTCACATGCGTACAGGTCAGCACGCTTCTATAGCAGGCGCCAATCGTAACTACACCTTACGTGGAGTCTATGCCTACAACAGCGGTCTGCGCCCTGACGGGTGGGCATTCTCTGCCAATGTTACTTATCGTTGGGCCAACATGGAAACAGCCTACATCGAGGGTACGTTCTACAACTCGCTCTCTTATTACTTTGGAGCTGAGAAGAAGTTGAACGACCAGCACGCCATCTCGTTCGTAACGTGGGGTAATCCTACGGAGCGTGCCGGACAGGGTGCCTCGACAGACGAAATGTACTGGTTGGCCAACAACCGTTACTATAACCCCTACTGGGGCTATCAGAACGGTAAGAAGCGCAGTTCACGTATCGTCAACGACTTCGCCCCCTCCGCTATGCTGACATGGGACTGGAATATCAATGAGAAGTCAAAGCTCTCGACAGTGTTGTCAGGACGTTATTCTATATATAAGAACACGCGCCTGAACTATAATGATGTAGAGAAGCCACAGGCCGACTATTGGAAGAACATGCCGTCAAGTTACTATGATGTATGGTATTCGGAAGACAAGTCTGGTCGTACGGAGGCTGGTTATAACGATTTCTGGCGCGCCCGCGACTATCTGATGAGCAGCAAGGCCAACCGCCAGCTCAACTTTGACCGTATGTACTACGCCAACCAGCAGATTGCCAAGAATGGCGGCGATGCTGTTTACTTCATTCAGGCTAAGCACAACAACAACCTGAATCTGGCACTGGCCTCTACCTTCAAAACAGAGCTAAGCAAGAACACTGTTTGGAACATGGGATTCCAGCTGGCCACCAACAAGGGTATGCACTACCAAACGATGGAAGACTTGCTCGGTGCAGAGAAATTCAGCAATCTGAACACATACGCCGTCAGCAAATATCCCGCAGGCGACGATCATATCTACTATGACCTGAACAACAAGGATGGTGTAGTAAAAGAAGGCGACCGTTTTGGTTACGACTACAACATTCTGGTAAATAAAGCACAATTCTGGACATCGCTGCGCTACACAAAGGGCCGTCTGCACAGTTTCGTCGCAGGCCGTATAGGTAGCGTATCGATGCAGCGCGACGGTAAGATGCTCAATGGTGTAGCAAACGCTACAGGTGTATCGTCATACGGCAAGAGCGGTACAGCACGCTTCCTTGAGGGTGGTGGTAAAGCTGGTTTGGCATATCTTTTCGGCAAGGGCCATACCATTACCCTGGGTGCAGGCTACGAGTTGAAAGCTCCACAGCCCCAGTCTGCCTTTATTTCGCCTGAGGTCAACAACGACTTTGTCTTCAATCTGAAGAACGAAAAGGTATTCAGTTCAGAGTTGGGTTACCAGTTCGAGACTTCTTGGCTGAAGGCCAACGTCAATGGATACTATAGCTATCTGACCGACGTTACTGAATGGCAGAACTTCTTCTATGACGACCTGAACTCATTCTCTTACGTATCTATGACAGGCATCAAGAAGGCCTACTACGGTGTGGAATGGGGTTTGAACATCAAACTGACACCCTCATTCACTATCCGTACCATTGGTACTGTCAGCGAGGCGAAGAACATGAACAACTCAAACGTTGTCTACATGCACTCGACAGAAGGTACTTATCACAGTGATATAGTATATAATAAGAACATGCGCGAGGCAGGAACGCCACTTACCGCACTCGGTCTGACACTGAGCTACAATGCTAAGGGATGGTTCATCGACCTGTCTGGTAACTACTACGACCGCATCTACCTCTCCTACTCGCCCAGCTATCGCTATGGTAAAACACTGGATAATCGCCAGAAGTCATACGAGAACACAGGTATTGCTGCTGAGAAGGTATTCGATAAAAACGAAGCTGGCGACAAGGTCCTGTTGAGCGACGCCATTGCCCAAGAGAAGGGTAAGGGTGGATTTATGCTCGACCTCTCTATCGGCCGCAGCATCCGCATGAAGAAGGGTAACCTCTCCATTAACCTCTCGATTACCAACCTGTTGAACAACCAGAACATGGTAACAGGTGGCTATGAGCAAAGCCGAAGCAACTACTCGGTAACAGAGAATGATGACGCGAAAAGAACCATTACAGTGGGTAACGCCCGCGTGTACAAGTTCGACCGCAACCCGATGAAGTTCTATGCTTATGGCATCAATGGTATGCTGAACATCGGTTATAATTTCTAACTCAATGCTAACGATTATGAAGACTAAGAAATATATTCTCTTCGCACTGGCAGTCTTAGGACTAACCACATCGTGTATGAAAGGCGACTGGGATGCTCCTTCTCCTGAGGATGGAATGGCATCCTATGGCAATCAGGACATCAAGGCCACTAATCTCAAGACCATTGCTGAGTTAAAGGCACTCTATGAGAACGAAATTAATAACAACAGCTTGGCACAGGTCACTCAGCCGATGCAGATTCAAGGTATCGTGACAGGTAACGACGTAGGTGGCAACATCTATAACAGCCTCTATATCCAAGACAATACAGGTGCCATCGCTATCAGCGTTGGTCAGGGTGGTCTCTATGGTGCATTCTCTGTAGGTCAGACAGTGCTCATCGAACTGAATGGCCTTTATGTAGGCGGATATGGCAAACAAGCTCAGATTGGTACGACCTATACCAACCCCAACAAGGAAGGTGCAACGCCGCAAGTAGGACGTATGACACGCTACGTATGGGCAGAGCACTATAAACTCGTACCTGCTGTCGCTGGGTTGATGATTGAACCTCTTGAGGTAAAATATAACCTGAACAGCCTCGATATTGCAAAAGACTGTGGCAAACTCATCACGCTGAAAGGCGTTACTTTGGCTGAAGCTGACGGTAAGGCCGTGTTTGCCCCCACCGACGGCAGCGTTACCTTGACTGCCAACTGTGCTAACCGCACCATCAAGGGCGTCAGCAATGTCGTACTTCGTACCAGCACTTACGCTGACTTTGCCAAGCAGCCATTGCCCACAGGTCGTGTTGACATCACGGGTGTTGCAACCCGTTACAACGACACGTGGCAGTTCCTGATGCGCGACTACAAGGACATCAAGGAGTCGCAGACAGAGCCTGCTCCAGAACCAACACCTAAGGGTAGCGGCACAAAGGCTGATCCATACAACGCCGCAGGTGTGGCAGCTTACACAAAGACTTTGGGTGCTGACAAGCAGTCTTCTACTGATATCTACACAACTGGTATCATTACCGCAATCAGCGAAATAGACACAGAGGGTACTTTTGGCAATGCTACCTATCTGATAAGCGACGATGCTAACGGCTATACTGGTACATTCCAGATATATCGTGGCTTAGGTCTGAATGGCCAGAAGTTCAGCGAATCAGGTGCCAAAATCATCAAGGTTGGTGACGTCGTGACTATCAAGGGTAAGGTCATCAATTACAAGGGCAACACCCCACAATATGCTCAGGGCAGTACCATTGTGAAACTGAACGACGAAGGTGGTGAAGATACGCCTCCAGCTCCAGAATCTAACGTTACCAAGAGTGTCGAAGGTGCAGTACTGACACTGATCAATACAACAGCTACAGCATCAACAAATAAGGTAACTGTTGATTTGAATGCACAAGGTTGGGAGAATGCAGCCGAGGCAACGCCTATTACGCTGACAGATGGTACCATCATCAGCTTCGAAAAGGGTGAGAACAGTAATACGCCTAAGTTCTATAGTGGAACAAAGGGTGTCCGCATCTATGCTAAGAACCTCATCAAGATTACAGGTTCCACCAAGGCTATCGCCAAAGTGGTGCTGAATTGCGACAGCCAGGGCGATACTAATTACATAGGTAACGATTTGCTCTACGGACAGGCTGATGGCTTAACAATGTTCATTTACAACGAGTATACAGGTACTTCGGGCGGTGTCCAACTGCGCGTAAAGACCATAGAGATTACATACGCTGAATAAAGTAAATATAGTAATCGAAATAACGAAGAACAATTAAAAAACAAAATGATATGAAAAGAATAACTAATTATCTGATTGCGATGGCCCTGATGGCCTTCACATTCACAAGCTGCGAAGACGTTCCCAGCCCCTTCGGACAGATTCTTCCTCCAGGTGGAGGCGATGAAGTAGAAACCTTCACACCTGAAGGCAGTGGTACACAGGCTGACCCATTCAATGTTCAGGGTGTTCTTGAGTATGTCACTGGCTTAGGAGCAGATGTACAATCTGACAAGGATGTCTATATCAAGGGGTATGTTACCACTATCAAAGAACAGTACAGTGCTCAGTATGGTAACGCTCAGTTCACGATTTCTGACTCGAAAGAAGGCGGCAACACATTTACCTTCTATCGTGGTCTGTATTTAGGCAACAAGAAATGGGTGGATGGCGATCTCACTCTGAACGAAGGCGACGAAGTCATCATCTGCGGTAAGGTTGTGAACTATAAGGGCACTACCCCCGAGACCGTACAGAATGCCGCCTACCTATACTCTCTGAACGGCAAGACCGAAGGTGGTGGCGGTGGTGGTGACACACCTACTCCTACTCCCACTGAGGCTAAGGCAGTATCCGTTTCAGACTTCCTCGCTGCAGCAGAGAGCACTGACACATGGTATCAGTTGACGGGTACCATCAAGAATCTGAAGGATGGCGACCAGTACGGTAACTTCGACATTGAGGACGCTACAGGTTCTGTATACGTTTACGGCCTGCTTTCTGAAAAGGGAGGTGAGAAGAAGAAGTTCCAGGAGCTTGTAACTGCTAAGGGTATAGCTAACGGCAAGAAAATTACCATCCATGCAAACCGCGGTGCTTATAATGGCACACCACAAGCAACCAATGCCTACTTTGTTAGCATCGAAGAAGGCAGCGGTGGCGACACGCCAACCCCAGGCGGAGCATCAGGCACAGGAACAAAGGACAATCCCTTTAACATCGCAGCAGCCATTGCCAAGTGTAAAGAGATTGGCGAGACCGCTTCAAGTGAGAAATACTATATTAAGGGTATTGTCGTTACTGGCGGCACAGTTTCTGGTGGCTACGGCAACGTAACCTTCAAGATGGGCGATACCAAGGATGCTACCGACCTATTCACCGCCTATCAGGTTGCTGGTTCTGACGGCGAGAAGCTGGCAGATGGCTATGAAGTGAAAACTGGTGATGAAGTTATCGTCTATGGTCCTATCTGCAACTATAAGGGTAATACACCCGAGACATCTGGTAAGAGTGCCGCACAGATTGTAACCATCAATGGAAAGAAGACCAATGACACTGGTGGTGGTTCTACAACTGGAGCTGATGGCTCAACCATCATTTCAGTTGCAGACTTCAATGCTGCTGCTGAAAGCACTGATGTTTGGTATCAGTTGACTGGTACTATCAAGAATCTAAAAGATGGTGACCAGTATGGCAACTTCGACCTTGAGGACGCTACAGGCTCAGTCTATGTTTATGGCGTGCTTTCAGAAAAGGGAGGTGCAAAGAAGAAGTTCCAAGATCTCGTAGCAGCCAAAGGCATTGCTAACGGCAAGAAAATTACCATTGTCGGCAACCGTGGTTCATATGGAGATAAGATTGAAGTCTTAAATGCTTACTTCATTAAAGTCGAATAGTAAAATCCACATCCATTTTATAAACAACTGCAATGCTTTACTAACATTGCAGTTGTTTTTTTATACATCATTTTGGGGTTCAATATCATAGTCATCTTTTACGGTTCTTCTTCAAATTAGTTGATACTGTTTGGAATTTGTTTATTGTACGAAAAGAATTTTACAAACAAAACTAAAAAATAATTATAAGCTTTCAACTAAAAATGAAGAAGAACCTCTTTTACTTTAAAAGGAAATCCCTTCATTCTGCGATTGTCATTTCTTACCATTAGAGATAACTCTACAACCATCAAGCATGATGGCTATATGAAGCATTACAGAAAGGAACTTTCACTCGAAAAAATAAAAAAATTCTATTTTTCTTGACTTCAGCGGTTTTAACATTTCAGAGAGGTTGACTCTCTTGAAACCCCTATAAACAGGAAATTCTGCATGGTGACTTGGGTGACTCAAGAAATGCTATATAACGGTGATGACGATAGTGCTTTTGCCCTTGACTGCATGGAGAGTAATGGTTTTAGGCCAAGGACCGCTTAGAAACAACTCCTTGTAGCCTTTGAGGCTTGCAATACAAATCTCACTGGGATGGTCGGC
>JAFVHO010000039.1 GCA_017474485.1 Prevotella sp. | reverse complement strand
GAACTCGATGAAGACCTTGGAGTCGCTCCCATCCCCACCGAAAGAGGCGGGAATCGAGAAAGTCTTGCGATACCAGCAGATGGTATCGGTGAGGTCAACGATATCCTTCATGAACGCCTCGTGGCCATTGAAGGCATAGGGCAGCGTCACCTGTTGCCACCGGCTGTCATCAAATGCAGCCTCGGCAGCCTTTGGGAAATCGCCTACACACAAACGCCAGTCGGCATTGAAGTTGAGTTTTACTCGACCTTTTCTCGCCATGGCAGAGTCGAAGCGAGCTTCACTCTGCTCATTTGGCTTATCGAAAACGTTGAGCTTTACACGTCCTGAAGCCTGGACACTCCATGAGAGTGCCAGCAACAGGATAATCTGAAGAAATCTTGGACGTCTCATCGTACTGCTACTTGCTCACCTTCCTGCTGACAACAGTACCATCAGGCATGGTGGCGCGCATGATGTAAAGGCCATGAGCCGGAATGGCAACACGCTCGCCCTTTAGCGTAAAGTATTCAACGCTGGTAGGTGTACCGACTGCCTTGTAGGTGCTGATACCGGTAGAACCGCCGTAGTGGAACTCGAGGACGATGACGATGCTCTGCTGCTCGCCGCTGTTAGTGAACGTCAACTGCTTCTCGACATTGTCGAGTACGAACTCTGCCTTGTTGGGAGCACTGGCCGTAGCACTCAGGTCAAAAATCTGGCCGTCGGCTTCTGTATAGTTCTTTCCTGCCACTTCCTTCCAATAGCTGGTACGGCTGCTGGCGTTATTACCCACGATACTCCAGAAGGTAATCTTGGTGGCTTTGGCACCTTCAGGCAGTCCGATGGTGTTCTGTGCACCATTCGACAGCGTGATACCAGTACGCTGTATGCCGTCGAAGTCGTAGGTCATCTTGCTGCCCTTACTATAGTATTTGTCTGTCACGGTAGTGTACTTCATGCTGAAACCGATGTTATTGGATGGTGAGGCCTCTGTACCGACCAATTCGGTGCAGGTATTGTCGCCACCAGTGCGCGACATGTTGCCCCAAGCCAGACAAGCTTTCTGGGTGTCACCAGAAGGTTGAGGGTCGGTTCCCGACTGATCGTCGGGCTTGGTGCCACCACCCACCACCTTCAAAATGCCTTTGGTGTAGAGGTCGGTGGTATCCCATGTCTGTCCCTCGCCAGGTGTCTCGGGTACAATTTTGGCAAACGTACCCGTCACGGTACCGGTAAAGGCTTGTATTTCGTCACCGTCGTAGTACTTTGTTTCAGCCATTGCATCGTTCAATTGCAGAACGGCAGCACTACCCAGTTTCAGTCCGCCTGAGAAAGTCAGGCCCTTATCTGTAGCCAATGTGTCACCCACTAACAATGTACCGTTGACGGTAGTGGCTGCAGCAAGTGTACCCTTACCAGCCAGTTTGGCTGCGGCAGCAACTGTCACCGCACCAGTGCCGGTATGCTTGCCGTTGACTATCAGCGTACCACCATTCACTTTGGTTGTACCACTATATACGTTTGCTCCTGTCAGACGCCATTCGCCAGTTCCCTGCTTCTCAATACTGGTCGTACCAGGATGACTTCCCGCCTGGTCGTTATTGTCAATGACTCCATTGAAGGTCTCGTTAGTATTGGCTCCGCCAACGACCCAAGTGCCCTCGCCTTTTGCCTTCACGTTGAATCCAGAAAGTTTGGAACCGCTTTCGCCAGACAGTCCGCCAATATAGTATGTCGATTGGTTCTTGGCACCATTGATGGCAGCGCCGCTCTTCAACTCAATGGTAGCATTTCTGATACCGACGTTATTGCGGATGGCAAACTGACGATTACTGCCGTAATTGCCGAAGGGCTTAATGATGAGCTTACCGGTAAAGTTGTCCCAATTGCCCTCGATATACTCACGAAGGTAACAAACACCCCATTCCAGCGTGCCGCTGCCGGTAACCGTATTTTTACTGGTGGACCAACGGTCGATTTCAATCGTCGAGGTCGTACCGGGCACAACCTCAATGGGGAAGCTGTAGGTAACGTTGGCTTCGTTCTTGCCGACAGAAGAGAATTTACCGCCTTGCGCCACCATCTTCGAAGCGCTGCCAATACCCTTATCAGAGATATCCTTGGTAGCCAGTCGCACCTCACCGCCTTTCAGCACCACATGACCGTCGAAACTAAAGAAATTGGCTGCATTCACCAAAAGCTGTCCCTTACCATCGACCGTCAAGTCGCCTTGCCCCTCAAAGCTACCATTCATCGTCACAACCGTCGAAGCATTGTCGATAGCGAATGTTGTGGCATCGTAGAGACGGGCAGAACGGTTAGTAGCCGTTGAAGAGCCAGTATATTTATATGTGCCGCCAGCCATCACCCAGTTCTGGGCAAACTCCATGCTCTTGCCCAAGCCACTGGCTTCGCCACCATTTTTCAAGGTTGAGAACTCCCATGTGCCTTTATGAAGGACAGAAGCGCCCTCATACTGCTGATTAGAAGCCACGGTAAGCGTACCATTTCCCGTCTTGTTGAGCGAGGCTGCACCGCTGATATAACCTGCACCAGCCAGTGTGACATGAGCATCTGAACGTACCACTACAGCTGTCTTGGGCGTAGCTTCGCTGAGCGTGATAGTCTCATCGGTTGTTGAGGCAATCAGCCACTCACCATCTCCTGTACCATCAAAGGTCTCAGCATCAATGATATCTACTTGTTCCGGGCGCGTCTTCACAGTTGTTTCAGGTGTATAGTCAGACTTTTGGTCGCCCTGATAAGCACAAACACGAACGATATAAGAGGTGGCAGGCTGCAAGGGGAATTGAGGAATTGAGGAAATGAGAAAATGAGGATTTGCCGTACGGCCCACTTCAACGAAGTTGCCGTCTTTCTTGATTTCCACAATAAAACCTTCTTCGTTGTCAGTAAAGTCACTCCATTCCAGAGTCAGGCTATTGGTCGTAGATGACTGCAAGCCTAACAGCATCGGCGCACGCAGGAAGAACTGACGATCACCTTTCGTGATGCTGTTGACATAATTCTCGATATTAGCATAGCCATTAGCTGCGATGGTCATGGCATCGTTCTTGGCAGGGTCGGTGCCATTGGCGGTCTCCCATGCATCGGGCATGCCGTCGCCATCGGTATCAGTAAGTTTGGTACCCTTGAAGACTGTCCAGGTGTCGGGTGTACCGTATGGCAGGTCCTTCTCGCTGGTGATGAGGTTGCCCTTCTTACCGAAGCTCAACACCTCGTTCACCATATAGGCATCAGTCAGATCGCGGTAAGGCAACGAGGCACCCACCTCAGGCAGCAGGTTGTCGACAAGAGTATTGCCAGCCCATGTTTCCAGTTCGGGATAATCGTAGGGATTCGACTGGCGGTCGCCACCACCATCGCCAGTGAACAGCTCAGGATTGAACACACCGTCCTTGTTACGGTCCTGCCAGTTGTCGGTGCCATAGAAATGGAATCCACTGTTTCCACCAGAAAAACCGTTGGCCGACGTACTGGTAGAGTTACCATTGATGAACAGATTGCTGACGGCATTGGCAAACGACTCACCGCTCGACTCGCCACCCATCTCGTAGGCATAGGTGCTCCAGTTATAAACGATATTGTTGACATATTGGTGTTTGCCCTTCACCTTAAAATTGCGCGTTTTGTTATCACACAGCAGCACACGATACATCGTGATATTATCAGCTTGAATCAGTCCACCTGCCGAGTGCTGCATCAGTCCCTGGCCTACAATACTGTTCTGAATCGTTACGTCGTGCGGAGCAGTACCTTTGTTGTCCCAGTTGATGGAGAAATTCTCGTCCTGTCCCCAAGCAAAGGAGCAATGGTCGAAAATCATATTGCCGCCATTAGCCAGTCCTGCACAGTCAGCATCCTTCGTCCCCACGGTACCCATGCGGAATCGCATGTAGCGCATGATAACGTTGGTAGCCCCAGAGCACGACATGCCGTCACCATAGACAGTGATACCCTCGCCTGGTGCCGTCTGTCCGGCAATAGTCAGATTGCTTTTAAACACCAATCGTGAGTTAATACGGATAACGCCACTCACGTCGAACACCACGATACGGTTGGGCTGGCTCACGGCATCGCGAAGCGAACCCGTGCCAGAGTCGTTGAGGTTGGTTACATGGTAAACACTACCAGTACGCCCACCAGTAGCAAATCGGCCCCAACCCTGTGCACCTGGGAAGGCGAGTTGCTGGGCATACATAAAAGTGCATACAGCCATCAAGGCTACAAGAATCAGCGTTCTTTTCTTCATATTATTCTTTGATTTGTTGTTCGTTGTAGTTTGTTTTCGGCTGCAAAGGTACTAACAAATCAGAAAAAAGCCAAACGTTTTTGGCTTTTTCTCTCTATTTGCTGTATAACAGGCGTCCGTCACCGGTGACACCTGCCGCAGACATACGAATACGCGTCTCCTTGCCGTTGTTATAGAAGGTCGCCACAAAGCGGCCTTGTTCGTCAGTGACGGCATTGGGATTCCAATAGAGTGTACGACGGTAGTCGGCAGGACACTCTCCAGGCTGACGCTGACTATAGTCAGGTTGATAGAATGCTTCTGGCATGTTAAAACCTTGGAAGACGATATGGCGGTCGCGGAACACCACTTGGCGACCATCATCAGGAATAGGAACCATCTCAACAGTAGCAGCCGCTGAAAGTTCGTGTTCTACCAAAGTAGAGTCCGGATTACGAGGTTCGAAGTCACTAAACACACGGACGTCCTGCAACCGGCTCAGCAACAAATGGGAATAGAGATACTGGGAAGTGCGGTGGGCACGGACCAATCCTGCTGTTTCGGCTTCACTGGAATCGCGGCTCAGGGGCGAATAGTTGCGCCAATACGTGTAACGATCCAGTCGTCCATCTATGTTATACCGTCTGTGTAGCCCCATGTTGCCATAGAGATATTGACATATTTGTAAGGGAAACTGGCGCATATCGAAATAACCGAAGGAGAGGCCACGGTCTGTCAGTTCATTATATATATCGTAGGCATTCATGACGAAGGCAGGCTTGTTCCAATCGACAGCACGACGGCCACGACGATGGCCTTTAACGTTGAGGTTGGCCAACTGATGCACATCGTTTTCCATTGAGAATGCCGACAGAGTATCAATCAACAGGTCATAATCGATATCAGGCATGTGGGACTGGTAGAAGTTGTAAGGCTGTGTGGTCATCGGAAAGAAGACATCACGTTTGACGAAATAGTCGGGATAAGCCTTTTCATCATATATCTTAGCATCACGGCGCGAAGCCATATTCTTCTTGATAGAATCGGATGATGAATAGGCTTTCATATTCAGATAACCAAGACCATAGAAGGGCGGTATCTGGAAGAGGAAGCGACTGTCTTGCGTACGTTGTGTGCTACCAACAGTCTTAACTTCACCAGTCAGGGTTCCTACGGTCAATTCAGCCTCAACCAGGACCTCACGCCGTACACCTTTATTGTTGATGCCGATGTTGTCGTTAGCACGATTCATATCATAATACTCCGTGGTACTGGTCTGGCCACCTTCATCATCAAACTCTACAGTTGTTTCTCCGGTTATCTTAGCGTCTTGCCATGATGACAACTCATCGGGGTGAACCTCTTCCACATTCAGCATTTTGCACACCATACCCTCAACCGTCATGGTGGTCTCTGGCTGATAGCGCATGGTACGGGTCGTGTCAGTCAATTCGTTCCATTTATATTTGCGCCATCCTTGCACCATCAGCAGCAAATCCAGATGACGACGATGTGTCTCGTCGTCGGCCTCGAAATAGTAAGCCGGAGTAGCTATAAAGCCCCGCAAGTCGCTCGACAACAACATATCGGTCATCAGATTGCCGTTGTTGTATGTGGGTTCATCGGTATTCGTATCCCGAATGGAGAGCGAAAAAACCGTCGGCTCTGTCACACCCTGACAGACCACGGGCAACTCTATCTTCTCGTAAGGTTGGTAGGTGATTGCTGATGACTGGCGGCCTGTCAATTGTCCATTGTCAATTGTCAATTGTCCATTGTCAATTAAAATAGCCCCATTGTCGTAGTCGTGATGGTTGACAAAGAACTGACGACTGGCCCAAATGCGACCGTCACTATCAAAGAGCGTCAGTTCGTTAACACCTGTGGGCAGGGAATCGAGGGGAATTGAGAATTGAGAAGTCCTTGAGTCCTGTAGTCCTTGCGAGAAAAATGGTTGAGAATTGAAATACTTCAGGGCACCACGACAAAGGATGCTGACGGCATAGTCCTTATCGTGCGGCAAGTCCTTAGCATTAATATGCAGTATATGATGATCCAGCCTTAAGGCCACACCCTGTTGCTCAGCGCGAGGCAAAGAGATATCATATTTCTTTCCACGGAACGTAAAACGGGCTTCTAACCGTTTGTCAGAGGGTGTGATGGTAAACATGCCACGTCCCATGTGTTCCGTCCGAATCGTTTGCGACTGACCATTACCACCATTGATGACACCACTGATATTCATCGCTTCGCCGTATTGGTCGACAGCCTCGAAAGCCACACGATTCTCAACACCGGCAATCAGATGTCCTCCCTCTGGATAGAATGTCACCAACAGTTTATCCTTCTTCGGTTGGGGAATATCCTGTTTAGGACGCTGGTACATACGGCGCTCATCATAGTCGCCAGGTTTATCAGACTTGCTGTATACAGGAAAGACCCGCGAATACAGGTCGTCCCATGTACGGTAGAAGTCGGCTGCCATATCCTTATTATAAAAGAACCACGTATCTTGCTTACTATATCGTTGATGGCCTGTGTTGAAGTTTAGCATCCAACGGGTATAGGCTCGTAGCTCATAATAGCCGGAATAAAGTGAATCGGTCAATACAAATTGTCCACATGTAAATCCATTGGCACTGATAATGATATGCTGTCGCTCTACCAACAACCCGTCAGGCGAAAGCAGTTCCACATATAGGATACGACTCATGTCGGTAGGTACCAACTGGTCAGCACGCACCACGTAAGCTTTATACCACAGGGTATCACCCACGAAATAGCATTCGTTGTCGGTATGGACATAGACCTTCTCCTGTACCTGCGTCTGGCTTGACAATTCCAAGGCGCGGCGAATGTCATCAATATTCCCAGCAGAGACACTGAAGAACACCAAAAGCGATAAAAACAAGACGTTGTAGCGAGCCATAAATTGTATTTTGATGGCAAAGGTACGAAATAATTCGTAATTCGTAAGTCATAATTCATATTTATTTCGTAATTTTGCAGCGAATTACAACAGATTGACTAAAGCAATGACAAAAAAGATCTACTTAATTGTATTCATATTTTTGGCAATAGCAGCCATTAGCATACAAGCTCAAATAACGCCACAAAGTCAAATGGAGAAGTTAGATCGTGGTGTCGTGGCGCTGCCCCTATATACCAGCGGTGGCAACTTCGTCAGTTGGCGATTCCTCGGAACAGATGACAACGATACACGTTTTGACCTTGTACGTAACGGCACAACCATAGCGACCGACTTAGAAGTCACCAACTATAGAGATACTGGTGGTAACAAAAATTCTGAATACCAAGTCATCACAAAGGTCAATGGACAGGCCATTAATACCTCCAACCCAGTGAAGGCGTGGTCTCAATTCTATAAACCATTAAAGCTGGACCGTCCTGCCACAGGCGCATTGGGTGGTACGTACTCACCTAACGACTGTTCCGTGGGTGATGTCGATGGTGACGGCAAGGATGAAATCATTTGGGGGTCGGCGGCATTGGATGATGATGGAAAGATGCTCTATTCGGTGGGCTTTGGTCATGGCGATGCCACTGCCTACTGCCATCCAGACGGTCGCTGATTCCTTCAACAACACCTCAGAGGAAATCTTCGACCTCAATGGCCGTCATCTACCAGTCCTTCAGAAGGGACTGAACATAGTCCGTAAGAATGGAAAGATCATTAAAATAGTAAAAAGGTAAAAAAGTAAAAAGGTAAAATATGTACACAATTAACACAAAGAACAAGGTAATGGGTATGGTAAGAAGTTTTTCACTTTTTTACCTTTTTACCTTTTTACCTTTAACATCAGTGGCGCAGACCACCACGACATCTTTAACGGTGTATCAGTCATTCCAGCCTGCCACTATCCATCTAAATGATGGCAGACAGTTGAAAGTAGGGTTTGCTAATATCTTTCTGAAGAACAGCGGTCTGCTCTATATAAGTGGACAAGAAACGAAAGAGGCAAATCTGAAGACGTTGACTAAGGTCGATTTCAAGGACCGTACCTACTATCGTATCGACTCCGTATTGGCTTATCAGGTGGACACCGTCAATCACCAGCCCCTTTACTGTGCCCAGCGTATCGATGTGGTGGCATGGAGAGGCATGCTTGTCAACAACCGACAATTGACAAACATCGAGTTGGGCGATATGGTGACCTATTCGGCAGCAGAGTTGACAAACCAACAGGATATCCATTTCCCACTCATCAATGTCTACTATCTTCAGATTAACGGCAAGTATGTGTTGGCTCATGAGCGTAACCTGAAACGGGTGCTCGACAAAGAGAAACGCCGACTGATGACATCGGTGATGAGTGAGCCAGGATTCAGTTGGACCAGTGAAGCAAGCTTACTTAAACTACTTAAATACATACAATAGAACAAATCATGATGAAAAGAACTATTGGCTGCCTGTTGGCAGCGATTACCCTAACGACTACGGCACAAGTCAAAGACCGCAGCGGTGTCAAAGATGTGAATCAGGTGGTTGACAACACGCCTGACAGTATTGCCAAGGCCATGACGGCACGACCTGTTCCCGGTTCGAGCCGCAGGGGCAACAATCCCATATTGTTTTTAATTGGTAACTCCACCATGCGCACGGGTACGTTGGGCAATGGCAACAATGGTCAATGGGGCTGGGGCTACTATGCCCACGAATACTTCGACCCCACAAAAATCACTGTCGAGAACCAAGCCTTGGGCGGCATGAGCAGCCGTACATTCTATAATAAACTATGGGAACCTATCCGTCAGGCCATCCGTCCGGGTGACTGGGTCATCATCAGCATCGGTCATAACGATAACGGCCCGTATGACTCTGGTCGTGCACGTGCCAGCATCCCTGGTGTCAGCGACGACACGCTGAACGTGACCATCAAAGAGACTGGAGAAAAGGAAACGGTATATACCTATGGTGGCTATATGCGCAAATATATTAATGATGTACGCGCGCAAGGCGGTAACCCCATCCTGATGTCACTCACGCCACGCAATGCCTACGACGACAAGGGCAAGATTGTGCGCAAGCCACACACACAATGGCTCATACAGGTAGCTGCCGAGGAGGGTGTACCTTTTGTCGACCTAAACGAGATTTCCGGACAGAAACTGGACGCATACGGAAAGTGGAAGACCGACTATCACTTCTTCCTCGACAAGATTCACACCAGCCGCTTTGGTGCCATGATGAATGCCCGTTCAGCAGCTGAAGGTCTAATGGCCAGCCACAATCCTGCACTCAACCCACTGAAAGCCATGATGCGTAATGTACAGTTACCCGCCTACAATCGTTCAGATAACAAGCCTGTTGTCTTTATCACTGGTGACAGTACGGTGAAAAATGCGGATAAAGATGAGGACGGCATGTGGGGCTGGGGCGCTGTAGCCAACACCATCTTCGACGAGACGAAGATTGACATCGTCAATGCAGCCATGGCTGGCCGCAGTTGTCGTTCATATCTGAACGAAGGACGCTGGGAGCGTGTCTATAACTCGTTGAAACCGGGCGATTTTGTGCTGATACAGTTTGGACATAACGACATCAGCCCTATCGACAAGCCCAAATACCGTGGTGCCATCGCTACCGCTAAGGATACCTGCCACGTCTACCGCATGCAAGCCGCCAAGGAGGACTTGAGCAAGCAAAATGTCATTGATCAGAAGTTGAAGGCCAACACACAGGTGGGCAGCTACGAGGTGGTCTATTCCTTTGGCTGGTATCTGAAGAAGTTCATCCAGGACGTCCGTGAAAAGGGGGCCACACCTATTCTGGTTTCATTGACACCACGCAACGAATGGCCTAATGGCAAGATAGAGCGTCGCAACGACACCTACGGCAAATGGTATCGCGAGGTGGCTGAAGAGACGGGATGTGAGTTCGTTGACCTCCACAATATCACCGCCGACTTCCTCGACAAGAAGTGTGGTAAGAAGGAAAAGGCTATGAAGTACTTCAACCACGACCACACCCACACGTCACTCTTAGGTGCCAAGACCAACGCGCAGAGCATTGCCAAGGGACTGCGAGACAATAAGAGTCCACTGGCAGAGTTCCTTTTAAAAGGTAAAAAAGTAAAAAGGTAAAAAAGTAAAAACAAAACAAAACAACACTACTATGAAACTAACAAAGACAAGAATAATAAAAAGGGCGTGGGGTATACTTCTTTACCTTTTTACCTTTTTACCTTTAAGTGCCCAGTATCAGACGTACCCACAGCAGATGGAACGTCTGGATAGGGGCGTTGTGGCACTGCCCGCCCAGGAACAGGGGAACTTCGTCAGTTGGCGCCTGCTTGGCACCGATGCGAAAGGTACAACTTTCGACCTGCTGCGCGACGATAAGACCATTGCCAAGGGGCTCTCTGTGACAAATTATGTCGACAAAGAGGGTTCGTCGACATCCCGTTATTCCGTTGTTACCCATCCTACATCAGCCATCAGCCCTCTTACATCTGACGATGTCACCCCGTGGCCAAGTCTCTATCGTTCCATCCCACTCGACCGACCTGAAGGGAGAGCCACACCTGACGGACGCCCCTACCAATACAGGCCCAACGACTGTTCGGTTGGCGATGTGGATGGCGACGGACAGTATGAGTTGTTCCTCAAGTGGGATCCATCGAATGCACACGACAACTCGCATGATGGCTATACTGGTGACGTCATCATCGACTGCTACAAAATCCATTTCTCATTTTCTCATTCTCTCAATTCTTCAATTTCCCAACGCCTCTGGCGTATCAACTTAGGCAAAAACATCCGTGCCGGTGCCCACTACACGCAGTTCATGGTCTACGACTTCGACCGCGACGGACATGCCGAACTCATCTGCAAGACGGCACCAGGTTCCATTGACGGCGCAGGACGTTTTGTCACCGAGGCTGCCGACGATGCTGACATCCGCCAAGCTGACAACAACGCGGACTATCGCAATGAACGCGGACGCATCCTCAGCGGTCCGGAATACCTCACCGTTTTTGACGGTCAGACAGGCCGTGCCATCCATACCATCTACTACCGCCCCAACCGTGCTTTCGGCGTTGGGGGAACTCCAAACTACGACAAGGAAGGCTGGGGCGACCGTGGTACCCCAGGCAACCGTGGTGAACGTTTCTTAGCTGGTGTAGCCTGGCTTGACGGCCCCAATAGCAAGCCTTCAGCGGTTATGTGCCGTGGCTACTACACACCTTCGCACCTATGGGCTGTCGACTTCGACGGACAAAAGCTCAGTACCAAGTGGTTGCATGCCTCTACCACCCCTCACGACTATTACGTCATCGACCGTCAAGGCCGTCAGACTTGGTATCATGACCTGAAGGCTACAGCTTACGGCCAAGGTGCTCATAGTCTCAGTGTGGGTGATGTCGATGGTGACGGTTGCGACGAGATTACTTACGGTTCGGCAGCCATCAACAACGACGGCACCCTACTCTACTCCACTGGTTTAGGACATGGCGACGCCCTGCACTTGTGCGATCTTGACCCCGACCGTCCAGGCCTCGAGGTCTTTATGGTGCATGAATCACGCCCCTATGGTGCCGACCTGCGTGATGCCCGTACGGGCGAACGCCTGTGGTACGAGACGGCACGCGACGATACAGGTCGTGGCGTGGCTGCAGATATCGATGGCAACCATCGTGGCTTTGAATACTGGCACATCTTCAACCGTGCCGTACGCGACATCAAGGGCAACGTCATCTCCAACCAATTGCCCAGCTGTAATTTCCGCATTTACTGGGACGGCGACCTTCAAGATGAACTATTGGCCAACCGTGGTCGTCCATACTTTCCTTCGTTCATCGAAAAGTGGGATGGTGAGAAAGCTGTCCCCTTACCCTATAGTAATGGCCAGCACTTTTACGACATGGGGCACTCGGCCTCATGCAATTGGACGAAAGCCACACCCTGTCTGCAAGCTGACCTTTTCGGTGACTGGCGCGAAGAAGTCATCCTTTGGGATTCGAGCGATGCTGCCCACTTGAACATCTTCACCACAAACATTCCCACGACTTACGCTGTGCCAACACTGATGCACGACAACATCTACCGTCTCAGCATTTGCTGGCAGAACACGGCCTACAACCAACCGCCACATCTGGGTTATTATCTGCCCGACTATGTTGCTTTCTAATCGTACTTCAACATGCTGCAGAGCGGTGCGCATCTGTATCTCAAAGCGCAGTTCATTGAGCTGCGGCCTCCATAGGGTGAACGATATAGAGAATTCCCTTGCCACGACATTCTGTGCCAGCATGGGCACGGACAGCGAACACGATGGCACGGTCGAGCAGTTCGGTATCTAAGATTTTGTTTGCTATTTACTTAATTACGAATCAGCCAATGTAGTTCATAATCATATCAGTGATTTCATCCTCTGTCTTGCCGTCGGCAGAGATGACAAGCTGATAGTTGCGGGTGTCATAGCGCGAAGTGCCTGTGTACTTCTTGACGTAATTCTCACGCATCTTATCCACACGCTCGATGGTCTTGCTAGCTTCGTCCTCGGACATATTCTGCTTGCGGGCCACACGCTCTACGCGGTACTCCAACGAGGCCTGAATAAGGATGCTTAGGTGATTGGGATGGTTGCGGAACACGTGGAAGCCGCTACGACCAGCCACAACGCACGACTTCTCGACAGCGAGGTCTTGCAATATCAGCGTCTCGGTCTGAAACATCTCGTCGGTGGTCAGCAGGTCAGGGGCATCGTCCTTCTTAGGCAGGTAGTAGTCTATGCTCATGCCAGAGTTTATCTTCAAGATACGCTCCACGTCGGCCCACCAGCTGTGCTTGCGGCCCTTCAGCTGTTCAATTTCTGCAGTTGTGAGGTTATACTTCTCCTGCAAGGCCTTAACGACAGCCTTGTCATAGAAGGGTACGCCTAACTTTTCTGCCAACAAGCGGCCTACGGTACGACCGCCACTTCCTAACTCACGGTTAATCGTTATTACAAATTGCTCGTTCTTGTTCATTTTGTTATTATGGGGGATGATAAAGACGCTGCAAATATACTCATTTTTCTTCAAACACCTCCATGTTTTCTTGAAAAAAAGAGAAAAAGTAAAAAAAGAAAAGACAGCTCTTTAAGCTGTCTTTGTCGGGATGAGGCGCTAACTCCTGCTTATACCCGATTTTATCAGTTTTGACGAGAATGACTGCATTTCTCTGAAAATGAGATAGATAGCGATTTTCAAAAATCAAAGGCGGTAAACCCAAATCACGCCAAATATAAGCTATCACGCCAAAAACACGCCAAAATTTAAGTGTTAAAATCATTATTCTTTCCTCAATATTTTATACTTTTGCACCGCAAACGCCAAAAGCGTGCGGTGGAGTAGCTCTCTGCCAATCATGGCGCAAAGATAATGATATTGTACTAAACAACCAAATATATGGTCGCTTTTTACAGAAATATCGACAGGGCAAAGACGGAGAAGAATGATGTCAAGGTGCCTGCCAATCTCGCAACTGCCACTCTGGAGAAAGCAGATAAGAACAACTATGTCCTCAGGCAGAGCGGACTGATAGTTATCAAGCAGCGTTTGGAAACGCCAGATGTGAAATACCACCGAGAGCAGGCCAATCGTTCGAGGGCTATCTTCGTGCAAAGGAGCCCAATTACCAGAACTTCGTTTTCGACATCAACACCGTCACCCGAAAGGACATCGAGAACTTCATCGAATATCTTCGTCATGAATACAGCCTGTCACAGGAGAATCCCGATTTGTATAAGCAGTTGCTGACCGAATATCCTGCCAGCGTCACGAAAGGCAATATAAAGTAGGATTATTATAAAGTAGAATTATATTCTTAAATATTTCTAAAAGATTTGGCTAAATGACCAAAACAGCGTATCTTTGCGGCATAAATGCCGCGAGACTGCTTTCGCTCAGCAAAATGAGCCAGCTATTTTGCTCTCGCTGAATCGCAGCCTTGCGCTATCATAATAGCTTGGAGATATGGAGTTTGTTGACAGAAAGAAAGAATTTGCTCGTTTGCAGGCATCTCTGGAAAGAGAGAAACCTCAATTCATTGTGGTGTATGGCCGGAGACGTATTGGAAAGTCCACACTAATAAAAAAGGTGATGGACTTTAGCCGGGGTGACAT
>JAFVHO010000233.1 GCA_017474485.1 Prevotella sp. | reverse complement strand
TGGGAGAATATATTATTGGAACCACCTACGCCAGCATTGTAAACGCTCATCCCCAATGTCTTGCTTAGGATGGATGGCAGGTAGTGATGATGACATCGTGAAGCTCCCATCAATACGACATCTTCATGAATGTCCTGGCGTATATATCTGAGTTTAGGACTAAGCACGTCGTTGGTATGTTCATAAACCCAATTCATTCCGATACCTCCAATTCTGTCGGCAACAAATAATCCTGAAATAATAAAAGCCAAGGAAACTATAAACTTTTTCATGCTTCAATCGCCATTTTAGCTAAAACTGAAAATAGATGAACTGGTTGCCCCCTGATACTCCAAACAAAAGAATCATGGCTATCATGCCTACTATGTATAAATGCTGGACCAACCAGTAATGCGATTTGCAAATGTGCGATTTCCAACAGAACTCGTCAGATAATTCTTTTATTAATAGCAGTGCAATTGCCAAAGCAGCCAGACACAATTCGCTAAACATAGCAAAAGTAACATTTGGAATGCCCATATTGCAGAATATCCCTGACACTACAATTACTGCATCATGTAAATTGCTAGCCCGGAAAAGAATCCATGATAAACAGACGAGTGCGAATGTTACAGCCCAGTGGCTGAATTTCTTGTAACCTGAATACTTTTGTTTGCCAATACCACAAGCATTCTCTATACAAAGTAAGATGCCATGTAAACTTCCCCAACAAATAAAAGTCCAATTGGCACCATGCCAGATGCCACTCACCATAAACGTGACCATTAGATTGAAATAATGTCGGGCTTTGTTAGAACGGTTGCCACCCAGAGGAATATACACATAGTCCTTGAACCATGTGGAAAGCGAAATGTGCCACCGATGCCAGAATTCGCCAATGGAACAGGCGAAGTAAGGGCGACGGAAATTCTCCATCAGATGGAATCCCAAGACTTGTGCTACACCAATTGCAATAAGCGAATAACCTGCAAAATCACCATAGATTTGGAATGGAAATAATAGAGAGGCAAGCAAATAACTTCCACCATTATGCATTTCGATATTGTTGAAGACAGCATCAACATAGAGGCTGCAACGGTCTGCCAGTACCAACTTTAGGAAGTATCCCCAAACCATCAGTTTTATGCCGCTCATGACCTCATCATAGTTGAACCGATGTCGTTGCTGGAACTGAGGTAAAAGATTCCGAGAACGTTCAATAGGGCCAGCTACCAACTGAGGGAAGAAAGACACAAATAGGGCATAGGTCATGAAGTCATGTTCCGCCTTTGTCGTCTGACGATAAACGTCTATGGAATAGCCAAGAGCCTGGAAGATATAGAAAGAAATGCCTACGGGTAACAGCATGTGAAACCCTGGAATATGAATGCCCAAACCACATATCTGTAATGCCTCCTCAATGTTCGAAGCAAGAAAATTATAGTACTTGAATAGAAAAAGTATCACAATATTTAATACCAATCCGCTTACGAGGCACAACTTCTTTTTTCTCTTGTCTTTAAAAT
Source organism: Prevotella sp. (assembly GCA_017474485.1). Classification (GTDB taxonomy): domain Bacteria; phylum Bacteroidota; class Bacteroidia; order Bacteroidales; family Bacteroidaceae; genus Prevotella. Next base: position 27,595 of record JAFVHO010000233.1, on the reverse strand, counting down.
GTGCTATGCTTAGTGCTGCAAAATAGGTGATGACAGTGCTCATAAGCAACAGAAGGGCATATACTGGTTCCCAGTTCATATAAAAGTAGTAACTTGCCATAAGTATCAGCAGGTTTCTTACCTTCACTCTTGACGATGGAATAGTATAATAGAGTACGCAAACTATTGGGAAAAATAATAGAAATGAGAGAGAATTAAACAGCATGTTTTCGTTTTTTTCGATGATTATCGTCTGCAAAATTACGACAATAATTCATTAGAACTATTAGCTGTCTATGGAAATATGTATTTATTAAACAATTGATATTTAGACGATTATGAATGGTTTGGACGTTTGCTCATGGAAAAATTTTGATAAGGGCATGGAAAGAAAAAACAGCAGGTAAGCGAATCCGCTTACCTGCTGTGCTGAACTCCTCGTTTCCCTGTTTACAAGGAGTAAGTTCTGCTTGCAAAGGTTAGTCTTACTTTACAAGCACCTTGCGCCCATTAACGATGTTCAGTCCCTTTTGCAGGGTGCTGATGCGCTGGCCCTGAAGGTTGTAGATGCCGTCTTTGACCTCTGGCTTCTTGCTTGTCGCCTCTACTATTCCTGTCGTTTGGGCATAGAATTGGCCGGTGAATGACTCGCTGCTGTTCTCTATAGTGACCGTATAACGGCCTTTGGGGTAGGCAGAGATGTCGATGTTGAGGGCTACGATGTTGCCTGCGTTGATGGCCTTTTCGTAGACAACTTTGCCTGCTTCGTTACTAATGCGTATCAGGTAGGCATCGTCAATAGGATCGAGATTGATACCTAACTGTTGGTCGTTGTATTCGCCATATAGCGGCTGCTCGGCTGTTCTCATCATCGGGGATTTGGGCTTTGACTTGATGATATGAGTGAAGTCTAAGCGTTGCTTGGGGGCATTCGAAGTCTCAGGTGTAGCTCCATCCTGATACTCGTCATTGAGGTAGATGACTTCATCACCAACGGTACATGACATCAGGAACAGTCCGTGCCCCACTTCTCCAGAATAGACATTTACGGTCGGACCATCAATACCTCCGACACCTTCCAGCCAAGTGGTATTGTAATTGTAATAAGGATCTCCACCAAAACACCACATAATGTCTCTATAAACGCCCTTAAAGCCTTCTAATCCTCCAGTCTGCTTTGGCCCTATCACGTATGGCTGATTATCAATAAACAGGGTATCATTGGCTTCGAGGGAAAAGTCATATGTCATCTTAAGTTGGTTTATCGCGTTATAAATGTACACTTTCTTGTCCTCTTCATACCATGCTCCAATATATCTTAAGGAGGGAATTTGTGACATAGCAGCATAATCAGGATGATTTGGGCTGACATATCGTTGGCACATCATCTGCTTACAGGTCCTTCCATCCATGATTGTGTCGCCATCGAAGTAGTAGTATTCAACCATTTTCACAATACCATCCGAAATACCAGCAGTACTTCCTGCCTTCCACACTTTACCTCCTTCAATCATTGGACGGTAAGCCATCTGTGGTGTCTTGTTGATGACTGGATGCTCCTCGCCATAATTATCTACCACGATGTAGTTCATGTTGGGGTCGAAGCCTGGGACATAGAAGTTGGTAGTATGGAGGGCCATACAATCAGCTAACGGCTCCACTTCTTGTATGACGAATTCAATCTTGTTGACCAGCGGGTCATCAGTTTTTTTCTCGTAGAAGTAGGCGTAGTTGTTGGGGCCACATTGGGTGAACACCTTTCCGTAGACATGCAGGCGGTTGCCTTCAAGTTCATAGGTCAAGTGATGATGCTTGTCCTCCGAAAAGTCTTCTTTACCTGTGGGTAGGTTACAGCCATGAATCTGTTTGTTCATAGTGTCATAGAACGAGAATGGCAGGTAAGTGAAATTATCATCGTTACACTCCACATATCCCAAATAATCTATGGTTAAGCCAGGAAGTATAACATCGTGGAGGTTTCCTAAAGGCCCTTCAAGAGAACCGACACCCTCTATCCATGTTTTTTCGAGACCGTTATCTGTGCGAGCGACTATCCATTTCTGTAGATAACGTTGATGTATATCCATACTATCTGCAACTTGATTGTATACATAATTTACAATCTTTGGTCCTTCAAGGTAATCTCCAACGGATAACACTTTGTATGTCACCGCCTTTTGTTCATCATACGAATAAGTTTCATAGGTATCACCAGCCTTTAATGAATAATCGAACATGAGGAACTCCTTTTGTGAATCAGAGTCGAAGAAATATACTTTGCGGTTCTCCTCACGCAGAAGTCCAGCATCATAAATCACTGTCAAATTGTCCTCACTCCTATACATCTTCATGTAAGTCTTTCCAGCCTTCTCCACTTTTTCATTTATCAACATATACTGTTCGAGATGGCAGCCTGTATCGAAATCTGAACGAACCACATGCCACTGCTTGCCAGCCTTTACAAAAGGTATGTACTCTTCTTGTGGCGAGGTTTCTGGCCAGACATTATACAGCACTTCACCATTACGTTCGAAATGAACAAGCATGGAGCGATAATGACGCTTGTCATGTTCCCGTTCCCATGTTGAAGCATAATACGGGTTTGGTGGTCCGAATAAACACTCGCCGTCTTTCCATTCCGTAATGCCTATTCCTTGAATGATACGACCGCCATTCGTGTTACCATTCCTTGGGTATTGACTGTCTTCAGGCGCTTTGCCATCCAAATCCGCGTACTTCAGTGGCTTTACACCTCCGAAGTATCCTTCCTTGATTTCGTCTATGACACCATAGTAGGTATGAGGAGGGGCTATCATTGTCGTATTTGACATGAGAATATCCTGATAATAAAGTCCTTTTCCGATGCTCCAATCAAACTGGTATGCCTCGCCTGGCCAGAACGCATAAAGTCCATCATATTCATGTGATAACACTGAAGCCAAGATGCTATTATGACCATTGTATTCTGTTTCCCTTATCAAAAGCGTAAGGGAGTCTGTCCATTCGGGGCCATTGGTATATACCGTTTTATAAACCCAGTCCCTGTCTGGATATTCCCCCTTCACATAGTACTCTATCGTCTCGTAGTTCGGAATCCATTCGTCGCCGACTTTTGAATACCAGCTGTCGTACTTCAGGGTGTCAAGCCTTATCTCCGTCCACTTCGTCCCTTCAGGGTAATACTCTTGAGACTCATCGGAGAGCGGATATACAGGACCTTTATAGATGGCCTTAAACTTATCTACTTCCGATGGTAGCACATAGATGTTTACATTCGTACTCATATCACCAAACAGACCGTCAACTATACATTCTGGATCAAGGACTCCTTTGATGTACAACGCTTCCAGGCTTTTGGTGTCACTGAATAAATGCCAACCCAAGTATGTCACTCCTTCTGGTATTACCAACTTCCGCAAATACTTGTTGTGATAAAACGAACCGCTTCGTATATTCGTTACACCTTCTGGAACAGTATAGGTCTCTCTTGGTGATGCAATAGGGTAGCCTAAAAGCATCGTTTTGTTTTTGGCGAAAAGCACCCCGTCAACAGAACTGAGCAAAGGGCAGCCCTCTTCCACTTCTATCCATTCTAATGATTTGCATTCACGGAAAGGATTGGCCCAGATGATGCCGTCTACGTCAAGATCAGTGCTCCTGATGGACTTTGGAATGGCAATTTTGGCCAAATGATCTAAATCCACAAATGCGTCATGGTCTATACTTGTCACAGTATAATTCTCTCCTTCGTAAGTTACTTCTGAAGGAATGCGTATTTCTTTTTCTTCCGTTGTCCATTTCGTCAGCTTGGCCTTATGCATAACTTTCAGCAATCTAAAGGACATTTCACCGATAACGACATCTTCAACCTTGTATTCCAGCACCAATGGCACCCCATTTGTCAGTTCTACCAGCCCTTCATACCACCAACATTTCAGATAAAAGCTATTTGGCTCAAAGTCACGTATTGTGAACGATACATTGAATGGGCATTCGCAATCACAATCCAACGCACCAACAGGAACCACACTGATAGAAAGGGAAGAGGGACTACCATCGCTACCGCTGTTAATATTGGACGTCACATGAAAGTTGTCTGTACAGCAGTTGGCTTCATAGTTTAACACCTCCACCGATAAAATGTTGCCCTCTTTCGTTAGCATAATCGTAGGCACTGGTCCTTCGCCTGCTGCTCCACGTGCTCTTGCCGTACAGCCGCTATTCTGCACATCCGATACGGTCTGGGCACTTGCCAACATTGGGAAAAGCATCAAAGTGAATAAGAATAATAGTTTCTTCATAGTTGTTATTGTATTTGTTATTATTTTGTTATTATTTGCGGTTGAGTATCTGTTCCAGTGTGATGTCTGGATTGCTTTCTCCAAACACGTCCTTTTTTAGTTTGAGCTTGCGATGCTGGACGGCAGAGATGGAGATGCAGTAGATGTTGCCGATGGTGCGATTGCTTATGCCTAGACGAGTAAGCAGACACAGGCGGATGTCGTCCTCCTGCATATTGGGGTACTGCTTGCGAAGGTTGGCAAAGCGATTATTGTCGATGGCATCGAGCGTGCGCTCTATCTCGCTCCATTCGTGCGGACTGAGATAGATGAGCGAATCGCCGCTCTGGTTGAGTTTCTTCATCACCTCCGTACGTTCCAGAATGAAGTTCTGTAAGAATGCCACCACCTCGTTAGCCTGATGCAGTTGAGCTTTCTGGTGCTCTGCCTCTTGTTGGAGCTGTTGTTTCTCCTGACGTTGCGCCTGCATCCTGTATCGAATTACCAGCACCATTGCTATGATGACAATGAGCGACGCAATAACGATAATAAATAATGTACGTGCGTACATCGTTGAATGGTACTCTAGTTGCTGGTTCTCCATTTCCTGTCGCAGCGTCTCCTGATAGTACTCGTCTTTCTGCTCGAGTGCCTTGTAATAGATATCCTCCACTTTGTCGAAGGCTTCAGCCACGCTGTCCTCCACTTGTATGGCCCCCATGCGTCGAAGCGCAATCTTGGCGAGATTGCTTTGTACGATGTATGCCAGGTGGACATCGTCGCCAGGATTAATCTTCCGATAGACGGTTTCTGCTGAATCGAGCATGTTGAGGCTGAGGTAGCTGCGAGCGAGTACCTGTAATAAGCCAGTTCGCAGCTCGTCTGTCGCCACAGCTTCTGCCTGATGAGCATAGTCGAGTGCCTGCCGATAGTCTTCTTTAGCCCATGCGATGTTGGCAAGACTGGTAAGCGTTTGGCACATCATGTCGTTCATCTGGTTTTTCTTGGCTATGTCGTATGCACGATGGATGAAGTCGAGTGCTTCGTCGAATGAGCTCTCATTGATATAAGCCACTTGTGCAGCGAAAGTGCCTGCATAGTCGAGCAGGATCACGTAATTGTGCTCATCGTCAGGATGCTGCTCATAGATGGTCAGGGCTTGTTTCATCAGTCGCAAGGCTTCCTCAGGGTTGCTCTGCGACAAAGCCTCTGCCAATCGCTGGTGTGCAATATAATCGGTGTGCCAATCCTTCGACGTTTCAGCCAACTGGATGGCCTTTCGTAGCAGAGTCTCACCCAAACGGGTGCTATCGTTAGCCAAAGCAGCCTCCGCTTCTTCCAGACAACTTGCTGCTGTCTGTGAATGGGGTCCCTGCTGACTGCAAGCCATCAACAGAACACCTAAAATGAATATGTACAACGCCTTCGTATGCATAGTTGTTCATTCTCGATGCAAAGTTACGACTTTTTTCCTTACGATGTATCAGATACCCATGGAAAAATACAAAAACGTGTAAAAGTTGAAACGGTTAGAAATCAATAAGTTATGAAATTAGTTGCGTTGTGCCCTATGGAAAAATGTCGCATTTGTTGCCAAAAACATTGTTGGATTAGAATTTATTTTGTACTTTTACCCCCAGAAATGATAACCGACGAACTGAAATACAGGATACGGAGTGCGTTTGGCCATGTGCCTACTAAGGAACAGGAGGAGGCCATAGATTGTTTTGCACGCTTCATGACGGACCGTCATGAGCAGGGTGTCATGGTGCTGAGGGGTGCGGCAGGTACGGGAAAGACGTCTCTGTCGGCAGCCATCGTGCAGGCACTGGTGTCGCTGCAGCAGAAGATGGTACTGCTGGCGCCAACGGGTCGTGCAGCCAAGGTGTTCTCGCTCTTTTCCGGTCAGGCAGCCTATACCATTCATCGCCGCATATACAGGCAGAAGTCGATGGACAGCAACTTCGACCTGAACTACAATTCGGCTCAGGACACGCTGTTTATGGTGGACGAGGCCTCGATGATAGCCAATGCCTCGAACTATGGTGACAGCATTTTCGCTGGCGGACAGCTGATGGACGACCTGATACGCTTTGTGTATAACGACAGGAATTGCCGTCTGATGCTGATAGGCGATAGTGCACAGTTGCCACCCGTGGGCGAGACGGAGAGTCCGGCACTGATGACCGATGTGCTGCGCGGCTACGGGTTGCACGTCTATGAATGCGACCTTAGCGAGGTGTTGCGCCAGAGTCAGACGTCGGGCATCCTGTGGAATGCGACGGAGGTCAGAGGTCTGATGGAAGAGGGAAGAGAGATGGCATTACCCAAGATTCGGTTTCAGGGCTTTGCGGACATCAAGAATGTGCCTGGCAACGAATTGGTTGAGCAGTTGGCCACCAGCTATAGTCGGGTAGGGGTGGACGAAACCATTGTGGTAACACGTTCTAACAAGCGTGCCAACATCTATAACCAAGGCATCCGCAATATGGTGCTGGACCGTGAGGATGAATTATGTAGCGGTGACCAGATAATGATTGTCAAGAACAACTACTATTGGATAAAGGATAATAAGAATATAGCCTTTATTGCCAATGGTGACAGGGCTGTAGTACGACGTGTACGTCATGTGCACGAGCAGCATGGCTTCCGCTTTGCCGACGTCACGATGACCTTCCCCGACTACGAGGATTACGAGTTGACGGCTACCGTGCTGCTGGACACGCTGACGTCGGAGGCACCAGCCCTGACGCGTGAACAGCAGGATCTATTATATAATAAGGTATTAGAGGACTATGCCGACATTCCGCAGAAGCCCGAACGCCTCAAGAAGGTCAGGGAGGACAAATACTTTAATGCCTTGCAGGTAAAGTTTGCCTATGCAGCCACCTGCCATAAGGCGCAGGGTGGACAGTGGGCACATGTGTATGTGGATCAGGGCTATATGACTGACGACATGCTGACACCCGACTACCTGCATTGGTTGTACACGGCCTTCACGCGTGCTACTGAACAACTTTATCTGGTCAATTGGCCAAAAACGCAAAGTGAAGGGTGAGAAGGTGAGAAGGGTGAGAAGGTGAGAAGGTGAGAAAGTGAGAGGGTGAGAAAGTGAGAAGGTGAGATATGATATATTTGAATGACGATATAGAACACTTTGACTGGCAGGCTGCGCTGCCATTGTTGAGCGAGCAGCGCAGGGAACAGTGCCTGAAGTTCAAGCATGAACTGGGGCGCAAGACTTGTGCCGCGGCCTATCTGCTATTGTGTGAGGGACTGCGCAAGGAATACGGCATTGTGGAGCCACCTGTATTTGAATACGGTGAGCACGGCAAGCCTGCCATTGTGGGCCATCCCGAAATATGTTTCAATATGAGTCATTGTCGGGAGGCGGCCATCTGTGTGCTGAGCGATAAGCCTGTAGGTGTGGACATTGAGAGCATTCGCCGCTATTCGGATAGCTTGGCTCGCTACACGATGAGCGATGCGGAAATGGAAAGGATAGAGCAAGCTGGACGGCGTGAGGTAGAGTTCATCCGACTGTGGACGCTGAAAGAGGCTGTGCTGAAACACTCGGGTGAGGGCATCAGAAACGATATGAAACATGTGTTGGATAATTTAAAAGATGCAAAAACCGTTATAAATGAAAAAAAAGGTTACATTTTTAGTGTTGTTTCATAAATTTTTACTATCTTTGTAGCGGAAAATAGAATCCTAAAACGTAATAACATTATGAGACTGGACGGAAGAAGAGAAAGTTCGAATGTGGAAGATCGCCGCGGAATGAGCGGTGGTAAGAAGGCTGGACTGGGTCTCGGCGGTATTATTATTGCTATGGCGATTGCCTACTTCACAGGCGGCAATCCGCTGGAGGCTGGTATGCAGGCTGCACAGCAGTCGATGGGTCAGAACACGGAGGTAAGCGAGGGGCAGCAACGCGAATTCACCGAAGAAGAGCAGGCACTGGCAAAATTCTCAACACAGATTCTGGCAGGAACAGAAGATGTATGGACCAAGATTTTCAAGGAGCAGGGTGCCACCTATCAGGTGCCTACAATGGTGCTGTACACCGACGGTACGGCAACGGCCTGCGGTCAGGGCTCTGCAGCCATGGGTCCCTTCTACTGCTCGGGCGACCAGAAGCTGTATATCGACCTCTCGTTCTTTACGACGATGAAACGCCAGTTGGGTGCTGACGGCGACTTTGCCTATGCATACGTGATAGCCCACGAGGTGGGCCACCATGTGGAGTATCTGACGGGTACGTTGCAGAAGGTGCATGAGCAGATGGCACGTCTGTCGCAGACTGAGGCTAACAAGTTGTCGGTCCGACTGGAACTGCTGGCCGATTTCTATGCCGGTGTTTGGGCGCATCACGACAATAAGATGTTCCGTTCGTTAGAGGACGGCGATATCGAGGAAGCCATCAACTGTGCCGAGGTAATTGGCGACGACTATCTGCAGAAGAAGGCGCGCGGCTATGCCGTACCCGAGTCGTTCAATCACGGTACGTCGAAACAGCGTATGAAGTGGTTTAAGTTGGGATTGGAGACAGGCGACATATCGAAAGGTACGACCTTCCAGTGCTCTGATGCAGAGTTGTAAACTTCTCGTTTAATTGCAAACTTCAAGAAGAACTATGATACACAATGAGCTGAAAACCCGAGTGGTGGGTGTTAATGTCAATGTACACGATACAACGTGTGCTGTGGTGGATATTCGTGGTAATATCCTTGGGCAGTGCAGTTTCGTGACCAGCGACTATCCGTTTGTAGGCGATTACGTCTCCGTGCTTACTGAGCATATCATACAGTTGGCAGAGGCTAACGGCGGTTACGAGCACATCCGTTCGGTGGGAATCAGTATTCCCAGCGGCAATTTCAAGACGGGCTGCATTGAGAATTCTCCCAATCTGCCATGGAAAGGTGTCATACCCTTGGCTGCCATGCTACGCGACCAGTTGGGAATTGCTGTGGCGTTGGCTAATAATGCCCACGTGATAGCACTTGGTGAACAGGCATTCGGTGCCGCACATGGTATGCGTGACTTTGTGGTCATATCGTTGGGTAGTGGCTTGGGCAGTTGTATCTATTGTAATGGTGTTCCCCATCTTGGCGCCAATGGTTTTGCAGGTGAGCTTGGCCACTCGTGTATTGTACCTAACGGACGTATGTGTGGCTGTGGCAAACAAGGTTGTCTGGAGGCATATACGGCAGCCTCCGGTGTTGTGCAGACCGCCAAGGAACTGATGGAAGAATCGTCGGAGCCCAGTCTGATGAGGCAAGTAGAGCAGTTGACGCCAGCCATTATCACCGGGTTGTGCGAGCAGGGTGATGCCTTGGCTATCGAGACCTATCGCCGTGTAGGCTATATTCTGGGCATGGGCTTGGCCAACTATGCCTCGGTAGTCAATCCAGAAGCGTTCGTCTTTACCGGCAGGGTTCCGAAGGCTGGCCACTGGTTGCTGGAGCCTGCCTGCGAATCGTTCGAGCAGCACGTGTTCCATAATCTTCAAGGTAAGGTAAAACTGATTCCCTCAACAATTGACGATGAAGTACGTAACTTGTTGGGTGCCAGTGTGCTGGCTTGGGAAGTAAAGGAATACTCATTGTTTAAGTGAGAAGGTGAGAAAGTGAGAAAGTGAGATATTTAAAACATACACACCATGAGTAATACCATAAAGAATAGAGTCATAGGTATTGACGTGCGCCTGAATCGCACCACGATAGCTGTCGTTGACCAGCGTGGCAATATTTTGGCTACCGACAGTTTCTTGACGACCGACTATCCTGACGTGAACAATTTCCTGACCGTGCTCAGCGAGCGTATCATTGTCATCGCTGAAGCCAATGGGGGATTTGAGAATATCCGCTCGGTAGGTATCAGCGCACCCAGTTCCAACTATCTGACGGGTTGTATTGAGAATGCCGCCAATATGCCGTGGAAGGGCGTGATACCCTTGGCAGCTATGTTGCGCGACAGAATTGGTCTGGCTGTGGCCTTGGGCAACGATGCCCATATTACGGCCTTGGGCGAGCATGTATATGGAGCCGCTCACGGCATGCAGAACTTTATCGTCGTGTCGTTCGGACATGGTGGCATGGGCAGTTGCATCTTCAGCAACGGTCTGCCATACTTGGGTACCAACGGCTCGGCTGGCGAAATAGGTCATACTTGTGTGAAGGATGACGGGCGACTCTGCGGTTGTGGACGTCGTGGCTGTCTTGAAAATTATGTATGTGACCGTGGTATAGCTCAGACGGCTAAGGAACTGATAGAAGCAAGTACGCAGCCCAGTATGATTAGTTCGCTGGACGAGTTGACGCCCATGGCCATTGCCCTGTGTTGTGAGCAGGGCGACGAACTGGCTAAGGAGGTGTTCTGCAAGACGGGCGACTATCTGGGACTTGGCTTGGCTAATGTGGCTTCGGTTTTGGATCCCGAGGCTATCATTCTGGCAGATGTGCATGAAGATGTGTTCAAGTGGCTGATAGAGCCTACGAAGGAAGCCTTCGACAGATACGTGTTCCGCAATGTCAAGGACAAGGTGAAACTGGTCATGGCTGGTCTGAACAGTAACGAACGTGACGTCCTCGGTGCTGCTGCGCTGGCATGGACGGTGCAGGAATACTCGTTGTTTAAGTGAAGAATGTAGAATGAAGAGTGAAAAATGAATAATACCAACTAACTATGGAACTTACAAATGTGAAAAACAGAGTGGTGGGCATTGACATTGGCGTTGCCGTCACTAATTATGCGGTGGTCGACCTGCGTGGCGAAATCATTGCTCATGACAGCTTTAGTACGCTCGACTATCCCAGTATCGAAAATTATCTGTCAGTACTGTGCGAGAGAGTACTGAAACTGGTGGATGCTAATGGCGGCTACGAGGCCATTCGTTCGGTAGGTGTCTGCTGTCCCAGTAGTAACTATCTGACAGGTTGCATTGAGAATGCACCAAACCTGCAGTGGAAGGGTATCATCCCCTTGGCAGCACTGATGCGCGACCGCTTGGGACTGGCTGTAGCACTGGGTAATAATCCGCAATGTGTCGCTTTGGGTGAACAGGCCTTCGGTTCGGCTCACGGCATGAAGGACTTCGTGGTCATCACGTTAGGCTACGGTTTGGGTAGCTGTCTGTTCTCGAATGGCAGGATGCACTTGGGAACCAAGGGTTTTGCCGGCGAGGTGGGTCATACCTGTGTGGAACCTAACGGCCGTCAGTGTGCCTGTGGAAATATCGGTTGTCTGGAGGCTTATTGCGGTCATAAGGGCATTATCCGTACAGCTGAGGAACTGATGGCCGAGAGTCAGGAACCGAGTATGATGCGACAGGTGGAGAAACTGAATCCGAAGATTATTGCCGGATTGTGTGACCAGGGCGATGCACTGGCTATCGAGACTTTCCGTCGTACAGGTGCGATGTTAGGTCGCGGACTGGCCAACTATGCTTCTATCACCAATCCCGAGGCTATCATCCTGACTGGTGGTATACCACATGCTGGCAAATGGCTGTTGGAGCCTACGGAACAGTCGTTCGAAAAGCATGTGTTCCATAATATCAAGGGACAAACAAAGATATTGGTAACCAACCTGAAGGACTCAGAGCGTGAAGTGCTGGGTGCCTCAGTGCTGGCATGGATGGTAAAGGAGTACTCGTTATTTATATAGTACCCGTACTTTAATTAATATTTAAAGCTACTGCCGCCTACGAACTCACGCATGATGCTCGTGGGCGGTATTTCTTTATCGCTGACGGGCAGAAAGAAATGGATGAACTTCAGCAGACGGTGGGCCTCGGAATATTCTGGACAGTTCTTGGGAACGCTGGAAAGAATAATCTCTGCATGGGTGCGCAATACGGCAAACTCAATGTTGAGGGCAGAGTTGAACATCACGTCGGCACTCTCCTGATAGGGGAATATCCACTGGTTTTCAGCTTCACAGACGTTCTTCCACTGGGCAATGGTCTGCTGGGCGGTAAAGGCTCCCTTGTTGTAGTCGCGGATGATGCGGCGCAGCAAACGATTGTCGCGAACGGGAATCCAGTTGTGGTCGTCGAGCGAAATACTGGTCAGTGCCGATATATAGATCTTGTATTTCAGGGAGTCGGGCACTTTCTTTGTCAACAACGGGTTCAGGGCATGAATACCTTCGATGATGAGCACGGTGTCGCTGCCCAGTTTCAGTTTCTTGCCGTTCCATTCACGTTTGCCAGTCACGAAGTTATACTCAGGAATCTCCACACGTTCGCCCTGCATCAGTCGTAGCAAGTGGTCTTCCAACAGGGAGTATTCAACGGTCTCAATATTGTCGAAGTCATAGTCGCCGTTAGGCAGTTTGGGCGTGTCTTCACGGTTGACGAAATAGTCATCGGTAGAGAAAGACACGGGGCGTAGGCCGCATGCCAGCAGTTGTACGGACAGACGTTTGCAGAAGGTAGTCTTGCCTGATGACGACGGACCTGTAATGAGCACGATACGTACTGGGTCCTGCTCGCGATGGAAACGGCTCTCAATATCTTCGGCAATCTGCACAATCTTCTTTTCTTGCAAGGCTTCGCTGACCTGAATCAATTCAGAGGCATAGCCGCGCATGATGGCTTTGTTGACGTCACCAGCATTCGACAGACGCATAATGATGTCCCATTTGGTCTTTTCGGCAAACATCTCGAATGTCTTGGGCTGGTCAACCTTCTCTGCCAGTTGGTTAGGGTTGTTCCAGTCGGGTACACGCAGCAGCAGTCCCTGTTCGTAGCGCTCCAGTCCCCACACCTTCAGATAGCCTGCCGATGGTACCAACGGGCCATAGTAGTAATCCACAGTGTCGCCCAGTGTATAATAGTCGCTATAAATCTGTCCGCTGGTTTCTAAGAGTTTGACTTTATCAGAGAAACCGCGTTCAGCAAACACACGGATAGCCTCTTCGTTTGTGGCTTCCGTGCGACGGAACGGCATATCGAGATTGACAATCTCCTGCATGCGTTGTCTGAGAAGTGCCACATCCTCGTCGGTCAGTGGCTCGGCATGGGAATTGGTGCTCACCATTCCCTTTTTCTTGAAGTTACAGTAATAGCCGCGACACAACGAGTGCTCAATGAAGAGTTTCGAACCAGGGAAGACATCCTGGGTGGCCTTATAGAGTACAAAACTGAGTGAACGCACATAGACGCGATGACCTGAACCCTCGCGAGCATCCAAAAACTCGACGTCGCGGTTCTGGTACAGTCGGAACTTCAGACCTTGTGAGGCATTGTTGACCTTGGCCGATACTACAGGGTAGGGCAGTTGGATTTCGTCTTGGAACTCCTGATAGACGTCCAGCAGTGAGCAGCCTTCAGGGAAACTCTTGGTCACATTGTTGTTCTTGCAGCGGATTTGTAACATAGTCTTATTTATTTATCACTTATCGCTTATCGCTTATCACTTATCACTTATCACTTATCACTTTTTCAGCATTCCCGATAGAAGTCGAGGGCTTCCTTGATTTCTTCTTCCGTAGCGGTTTGGTTGATACGGATGTCGCCAATGCCGCCCAACAATGTGAAGTTGATGCTGTTGCCCTGGTTTTTCTTGTCGTGATGCATCAGTTCTATCAGGTGGGGATAGTCGTCGCAAGTGATGGCCATGCGTCCGTAGTTCTCTTTGATGAAAGCCACCGTCTGGCGCATCTTGTCCTGTGGGAAGTTGGTCTTGACGCAACAGAGATATAGTTCGACAATCATTCCCCAGGCCACCGCATAGCCGTGAAGCACAGGCTTACGTTCTAAGGCTAGCGATTCGAAGGCGTGCCCTGCTGTATGGCCCAGATTGAGAGCTTTGCGGATGCCTTGCTCCGTGGGGTCTTCGGTAACGATGCGCTGTTTGACGGCGACACTCTCGGCAACCATCGTGCCAAGTGTCTCTAAACTCTCAACGCTCAACTCTAAACTGAAGTTCAAAAGCTCTGCCCACATCTCCTCGTTGTTGATAAGACCGTGCTTCAGCATCTCAGCGTAGCCCGAACAGATGTTCTCATGATCCATGGTGCGCAGGAAGGTGGTGTCAAGGATTACCGAACGAGCATTGTTGAAGACACCAATCTCGTTCTTTAGTCCGCCGAAATTAATACCCGTCTTACCACCTACCGATGCATCTACCATAGAGAGCAGGGTAGTGGGTATATTAATATAAGGTATACCGCGCTTGAAAGTAGAGGCAGCAAAACCGCCTAAGTCCGTTACCATGCCGCCGCCCAGATTTACCATTAGCGAGTGGCGGGTGGCGCCCATGCGTTGCAGTTCGCTCCATACATGACTCAGCGATTCCAGCGTCTTGTGGGTATCAGTAGCAGGGATGGTAATGAGCTGTGCCCCCTTCATACAGTCGAAATCTCTGATGACAGGCAGACACAAACGCTCGGTGGTCTCGTCACACAACACAAACAAAAGGTCGTGCTTGACCTCGTCAATGGCCTGTGTCAGGCTTTGACAAAGGTCCTTGGATATGATAATTTTTTGTTTTTCCATAATTTTGGTGCAAATTTACAATTATTTTTTAAACTTTCCTATTCTTTGAGCGTCAAAAAACCATAAATACATAAACATTGTTTAATTCATGAGACGTATTTTATTACTCATTGTAGCAGTTTTGACTGCTTTGACAAGTATGGCCCAGCTCCATGTTACGGGCAAAGTGATTGAGAGCGACTCACAGGAGCCTGTCGCTCAAACCACGGTAAAATTGTTGAAGACTGACAGTACTTTGGCAGCAGGTGTGCTGACCAAACTCGACGGTAGTTTTAGTGTGAAGGCTCCAAGTGCAGGCACTTATATCATACAGGTGACGTGTGTGGGCTTCAAGGCTTACACTAAGCGTGTCAGCGCACAGGCCGATAAGGATGTGAAGCTGGGCACCATTTCCCTGCAGCCCGATGCTATCATGCTGAAGGGGGCTACCGTTACAGGACATGCAGCCAAGGTTACGCTGAAAGCAGATACCTTCGTTTACAATGCTGCAGCCTTCCGTACGCCAGAAGGTTCGGTGGTCGAGGAACTGGTAAAGCGACTCCCTGGTGCTGAGGTCGGCGATGATGGTAGCATCAAGATCAACGGTAAGGAAGTGAAGAAAATCCTCGTTGATGGTAAGGAGTTCATGACTGGTGATACGAAGACAGCCATGAAGAACCTACCTACGAATATCATCGACCGTATCAAGGCATACGACCAGCAGAGTGATTTGGCTCGTATCAGTGGTATTGATGACGGTGAGGAGCAGACCGTGCTCGACTTCGGTATCAAGCCCGGTATGAATAGAGGTTTCATGACAAACAATGATGTTGGTGTCGGTACGCGTAGCAGATATTCTGGTCGTACGTTCAATGGACTTATGAAGCAGGATATGACTATGATGATGATGGCCAGTGCCAATAACGTCAATGATATGGGCTTTGGCGGCGGTGGCGGCGGTGGCCGTTTCGGCATGGGACGTCAGGGACTGACTGCTACGAAGATGATAGGTCTGAACATGAACTATGAGAAGACTGGTAAGTTGACCCTCGATGGTAGTGTTCGTTGGAACCATAACGATGGTGATGCTTTCTCAAAGGGCAACTCTGAGACATTCTTCAGCTCTACAGTCTCGCAGTTCGGTAATAGCAAGAACCAGAACTACACCCGTTCGAATGCATGGGATGCCCAGATGCGTATGGAATGGACACCTGACTCCATGACGAACATCATGTTCCGTCCCAATTTCCGCTATAACAGCAGCGATGGAAGTACAAAAAATTTGAGTGCTTCTTTCTCTAGTAATCCATATGATGTTGACGTTCCTTCTATTGGTTTGATTACTGATCCCTTGGCTCAGCTTGCTTTTCTTGATCCGAATATGATTAAGAACTATCAGATACAGAACAGCATCAGCTACAGCGATACGAAGAATGTAGGCGGTATGTTGCAGATTAACAGAAAGCTGAACAATTCTGGCCGTAACCTTACTTTGGTATTTAATGGTAACTATAGTAAGGGCGACAGCAAGTCACTCTCAAATAATATTGTAGATCTGATTGCTTCTGACTCAAGTTATCAGACCAACCGCTGGAATGTCACGCCGTCTGAGAACTACAGCTATAGTGCTCGTTTGAGCTACAGTGAGCCAATCTGGCGTCGTACCTACTTGCAGTTCAGCTATACTTATGGCTACAGCTATCAGAAGAGCGACCGCGAAACCTTTAATATGTTAGGTGCTGATTTCAGCGATCTGTCTCCTTCATATCGTGGCTGGGACAGCTATCTGAATCGTGCTACACTTGAGAAGGACGATACACAGAGCCGTTTCTCAGAATATAAGAACTATACGCATACGGCAGAGGTAACGCTGCGTCTTATCCGTAACTCTTATCAGTTCAATGTAGGTTTCCAAGTTGTTCCTCAGAAGTCACACTATATTCAGGACTACACTCAGAAGGTTCAGGGACAGACCGTACGTCTGAGAGCTGATACAACCCGTACTGTGACGAACTTCTCGCCAACACTTGACTTCCGTTGGAGAAAGTCGCAGACCAGCCAGTTGCGCTTCAACTATCGTGCCAACACCCGTCAGCCGTCTATCAGCGACCTGTTGGACATCTACGACGACAGCAACCCATTGGCCATCCGCAGGGGTAATCCTGGCTTGAAGCCTTCGTTCACACAGAGCTTCCGTCTGAACTATAACGACTATTTCCAGAAGCATCAGCAGTCTGTCGGTGCCTTCCTGAACTTCTCGATGACCGACAACTCGGTTAGTAGCAAGACAACCTTGATTGATCCTTCAACAGGTCAGACAGAGACAAAGCCTGAGAATATCAATGGTAACTGGAACAGCAGCCTCTTCTTGATGTTTAGTTCAGCTCTTGACTCAGCCGCTTACTTCAACCTGAATACAACGACAAACCTTAGCTATAACCATAATGTAGGTTACGTTCAGGTTGCAGGCGATTTGGAATCTCAGAAGAGTGTTACCACAGCTATGGGTGTTGGTGAGCGTTTGGCACTCAGCTATCGTAACGACTGGTTGGAGGTAGAACTGAATGGTTCGTTGAACTATCAGAGAAACCGTAGCGAGTTGCAGACCAACAACAACCTCGATACTTGGCAGTTTACCTATGGTGGTATGGTCGGTATCACATGTCCGTGGGGAACAGCCCTATCTACGAATATGGGTATGCAGAGCCGTCGTGGTTATGCCGATGCATCAATGAATACCAACGAGTTGATATGGAATGCACAGCTATCGCAGTCGTTCCTGCGTGGTAATGCCCTTACCGTTTCTCTCCAGTTCTACGACATCCTGCACCAGCAGTCTACTGTTAGCAGTATGCTCAGCGCTATGCAGCGCAGCGATACGGAGTACAACGCTATTACCAACTACGCAATGCTTCACGTCATCTTCCGTACAAACATCTTCGGAGGTGGTCAGAATGGTGGCTTCTTCGGTGGTCGTGGCGGTCGTGGTCAAGGCATGGGTCCTGGTGGTATGCCAGGTGGTGGTCGTGGTGGCCGTGGTGGCCGTGGTGGCGGTGGCTTCGGCGGAGGCTTCGGTGGTGGCCGTCCCATGATGTAAGAATCATAATCTAAACTAGATCATAATTGGATAATCATCCAAAGAAAGGGTGCTCAAATCAATGAGCACCCTTTTCCTTTTTGATGATAACAATTGTTTATTTGTCTTCCTTGCGGTCGTCGATGTTGTCGCCCTCAGTGGGAGCCATCTCCTCCTCAAAATCGGTAATGCCTGCAGCAACGAGGATGTCGTACCACTGGATGAGCTTCTTGATGTGGCTGTTCTGCACGCGCTCCTGATCCCAGTCGGGCAGGATCTTGGTAAAGTAGTCGTGCAACTCCTTGGGAGAGGCCTTGCGGAAGTCGACGCTCGATTTCTTGCCACCTTCCAAGTCGCGCATAGAGGCCAGTACCTTCATCAAGGGAACATCGTCAGTCTCAGTAAACATGGCGATGTCGGCCAGTGAGGTAATACGGTCGGTGCTAAAAGCGGGAATACGCTTGTGGGTGTCGTCCAGTGCTTCGACGATAAGACTGTTCTTGGCACGTGATACTAATTTGTAGAGTCCCGGTTTGCCCGAGATAGCTAAAATGGTCTGTTTCATTGTTTTCTTTTTTTATTATTTTGTTATTTCGTTATTTCGACATTTTGATATATCGAGGTCTTTTATTAATTCTTTAATTTGACGGTCTATGTCTGCCTGCCCGTCGTTGATGATTTCGTAGTCGGCGTGTGCTTTGACGTCATCCTGCGACCACTGGCATGAAATCCATTGTAGGGCTTTTTCACGAGTGATGCTGTCACGCTGCATGACGCGCTGGATGCGGACTTCCAAAGGCGCTGTGACCACTACAGCCTTGTCAACCAGTTGGCGGGCACCTGACTCAAACAGGATGGCACTCTCTATCCATTGCATGCCGCTGGCTTCGAAGTCACGGAACACGGCGGGATGGATGATGGCGTTCATGGCCTGTTGGTTGGCATCGCTGGCTAACAGGAAACGGCTCATGGCAGCCTTGTCAAGCGAGCCTACCAGACCGATAATCTGTTGCTGGAGGTCAGGGGATGTGCGAATGAGACGCTTGGCAGCTGCATCGCAGTCGTAAACCGTAATGCCGTACCGTTGCAGACGCTTGCATACGTAGCTCTTTCCTGAGCCTATACCGCCCGTAATCCCAATCTTCATCTTAGTCTTCTTCTATGAGGTAGTCCACCTGTTTAGTGTCTAACGTGGCACGGCTGATGCCATGCGGTACGCTTTGCAGGTATATATTACATTTCTCGGAAGGATTCTGGGATATTTCGCGATAGTCGGCAACAATAATGAAGTCTTCAGGGCGCAGATACTTAATCTGACTGGCACCAGCCACGAAGTGTACCTTCACTTTGGCAGGGAATGTGCGTAACACCTTGCCTTTGGGCAGATTCAGACATTGGATAGGTACACCGTCAATGTGTTCCTCTGTCAATACGTCCGTGAAGAACTCCACTTGTATACGTTCGGGCACGACCTTGACGTCGTGGGCATGACTGAGTCGGCAACTGACGGCCAGTGTATCTCTGAAACCAGCGTAGTTAAGCGGTTCCGTATATACGGCACGAATGCTATCCAACTTTTCTGGTGAAGCATATACGTCCACACTGTCGGGCATGTAGTTGACCTGCGAAATGAAGTAGAGATGTTCAGGAATGACGCGCCCCGTCCAACGAATAGGCACGCGCTTACGTTCACCATTGTTATAGAAGAACTCCAGACGGTCAGGCTTGACTGCAGAGACTGTGGTCGAAATCTCTAGTTGTTGTTCCAATAGACGTTTGATGTCAGAAGCCGATACGATACCACCGCCGTTACCTCGGTCGTAGTTTTTGTAATTCAGACTAATCGTTGGCAGACGCTGGCCATATAGGTAAGCCACAATCATCCAACCCTTATCGCGGAGCGTTGCTCGTACGGTATCGACAGCTGGTGAGGTAAGCACTACGTTCTTGGGAATACCCACCACCTCTACAGGCACTTTTACTTCGCGTTCGTAGGTTTCGTTCAACGTGATAGTGAGCCAGAAGATGCCTGAGAGCAACAAAAAGAACAAAAATGTCAGGAACTGCTTGTTCACGTTACTGAACAAGAAGTCCCTGAAGGTTTTGTATAGGTTCTTGAAACTCACAGTCCCAACTATTCACTTTTCACAGTTCACTTTTCACTCTTCACTATTTACTAGCGAAGCGCCTTACTTCTGAACAGGAGTGCTGGCAGTATCTTTGTAAACGTAGCCCTTGTCAACCTTGATGACGACGCCATCGGCAATCTTTACCTCGACAATACCTGTAGCCAGATCAATCTTCTTCACGGTGCCATAGATGCCGCCACCTGTGACAACTTGTGTGCCTTCCTGCAGCGAGTTCTGGAAATTCTGAATCTCCTTCTGACGCTTCTGCTGGGGTTTGATCATAAAGAAATACATGATGGCAAAGATGGCTACCATCATAATCAGGAAACTGGTCATGCCACCACCGCCTTGACCGGCCTGTGCGGCTAAAATAAACTGTGTCATAATTTAAATAAAATCTTATTTTTAATGTTTAATCTTTACTCTTTAACCTTTAACCATTAACCTTTAACTTTTACCCTTTCTATCTTCAATGTGTTTCAGTAGCAGTCCGCTCCTTACCAGATGGTGGGCAATGGCATCCAGCATACCGTTGATGTAGCCCGCACTGCGTGGGGTAGAGTAGAACTTGGCCATATCCACATACTCGTTGATGGTCACGTTGATGGGAATAGAGGGGAATGTCATCATCTCAGCAATGGCAATCTGCATAATGATGATGTCCATATAGGCCAGCCGGTCGAAATCCCAGTTGCGTGAAGCTTCACTCATATAGCGCTGATACTGGTCGGCGTTCATGATAGTGGCACGGAACAGCTTGCGGGCATATTCCTTATCCTCTTCCGAGTCATATTCGGGCAACAGCTCTTGGTGGCTCTGATTCTTCTCCTCAAAGCGCTTGATGGTTTTCACCACAAAGGTGTCCACCACATCCTTGTCGTCGTTCCAGTAGAGGCTCTGTTCTTCAAGCAGGGCGTCCAGGTCTACGTTGTTTTGGATGAGGGTGCGATACAGTTTGCGCCATAACTCGCGGTCGGCATCATAGCTGTCGTCGCTGCTGGCCATATAGTCTTTGTATATTTGGCTCTCTGTAATCTGGGTATATATTTTCTTCAGGAATTCAGGCTGCTCCTGGTCCCAATTCTTCTTCTGGCTCTCCAAAAACTCGTTCAGCATGCGGTTCTCCTCCAACTGCAGTGCAAAGCGGTTGTAGGCAAACTTCTGTGAAGGCATCTCTGTCCCTTCACGCTGGGCACGTGCCTGAGCCACCTCCAAATGGCGGCGCGATTCGTGGGTAATGCCCACAATAAGTGCTAACAGGTAATTGTAGAGATCGTAGGCTTTTGAAAGACTGAACAAAAGTTCCTTTTCAGCCGTGTCAATGTTCTTACTGCCATTCTGATAGTACGCATAGGTTAACTGTACTGTTTTGATTCTAATGAGTTCTCTGTTGATCATAATACTTTTCTAATCTTAATAGCTTTTTGATACTCTTATCAGCTGCAAAGGTACGAAAAAAATTGAAAAGTGGAAAGTGAAAAGTGAAAAATTTGCTTTCGCTAACATTATTTTTGCTTTTTATTTGCTCAATCCATAATTTTTATGTAATTTTGCAGCCGCTTTTCGCATCGTGTGATGGTGGATTAAGCAAAAACACTTAATTTTAGAGTAACACATTTATTAATTATGAAAGAGATTAGCGTAAACGGTCAGAAGCGCACCGACACAGGCAAAAAGGCCTCTAAGTTGCTTCGTAAGGAGGGTTTGGTACCCTGCAATCTGTATGGTGAGAAGAAGGGTGAGAACGGTCTGCCCGAGGCATTTGCTTTCTCGGCTTCTATGGCTGAGCTCCGCAAGGCTGTCTACACACCTCACGTATATGTAGTGAACCTGAACATCGATGGTAAGGAGCACAAGGCTATCATTAAGGAGCTGCAGTTCCATCCCACAACCGATGCTCTGCTGCACGCTGACTTCTTTGAGATCAACGAGACCAAGGCTATCACCGTTGGTATCCCCGTGAACCTCACTGGTCACGCTCAGGGTGTTCGTGATGGTGGTCGTCTGAGCCAGTCTATCCGTCTCATCAATGTAACAGCTCCCTACAAGCAGATTCCTGAGAAGCTTGACATCGATGTGACTGATCTGCAGCTGGGTAAGGCCATTAAGGTTGGCTCACTGAGCTTCGAGGGTCTGGAGATTGCTACTTCTAAGGAGGTTATCGTTTGCTCTGTTAAGGCTACTCGTGCATCACGTTCTGCTGCTGCTGAGGCTGCCGCTGAGTAAATTAGCAGTTGGCTGTTAGCAGTTAGCTCTTAGCTTTTTGCCAATAGCCAATAGCCAAAAGCTAATTGCTAAAATGGACAAGTACTTAATTGTAGGTTTGGGCAATCCTGGCGACGAGTACGCCGAAACCCGCCACAATACAGGATTTATGGTATTGGACGCTTTTGCTAAGGCGTCCAATATCGTTTTTGAGGATAAACGCTACGGTTTTGTGGCTGAGACCTCATTGAAGGGTAGGAAGGTTTTCTTACTCAAGCCTACTACATATATGAACCTGAGTGGCAATGCCGTACGCTATTGGCTGAACAAGGAGAACATTGACCAAAGCCGTTTGTTGGTCATTAGCGACGATGTGGCTATTCCCGTTGGTCAGTTCCGTCTGAAGGCCAATGGTTCCAATGGTGGCCATAATGGCTTGGGTCACATCCAGCAGCTCATAGGTCAGCAGTATGCCCGTTTGCGCATGGGTATTGGCAACGACTATCCTGTCGGCAGTCAGATTGACCATGTGCTTGGACGTTTCCCTGCCGAGGAACTGGAGAAGTTACAGCCTGCCATTAACTTGGGTGTCGATATCATCAAGAGCTTTGTCTTGGCTGGTATCGATGTTACGATGAATCAGTATAATAAGTTGGGCAAGGCCCCCAAGCGACCCATTAACCCCACCGAAGTATGAATGAAGCCCGCATCGATAAATGGCTCTGGGCAGCGCGTATTTTCAAGACGCGCTCAATAGCTGTTGACGCTATTAAGAATGGTCGTGTCACCATACAGGGTGTCAACGTCAAGCCCTCACGAATGGTAAAAGAAGGCGAGGTGGTCAGCGTCCGCAAACCACCCGTTACCTATTCGTTTAAGATTCTGAAGACCATCGAGCAGAGGGTAGGGGCCAAGTTGTTGCCCGAGATTTACGAAAATGTCACGCCCCCCGATCAGTACGAGTTGCTGGAGATGAATCGCATCAGCGGTTTTGTAGACCGTCAGCGAGGTACGGGACGCCCCACTAAGAAGGAGCGCCGTGCCCTCGACGAGTTTTTATTTGATGTTGACAGTGACGCGTTTTAAGTCCTTGTCAGCACTCGACGAACCCAACATGATTTCATATTTGCCTGGCACCACACGCATGGTGTTGGTCTTGGCGTCCCAACCCTCAAAGCGTTCGCGGGGGAAGTCGATAGCCATCATTCTTGCTTCGCCAGCCTTCAGCGCGATACGCTGGTAGGCACGCAGCGTCTTCAGCGGACCTTCCTTGTCAGCCAGGTTACGGACATAAACTTGTACCACCTCCGTACCATCCACGTTGCCAGTGTTCTTGATGGTAAACTGCACCTTATTCTTCATGTATACGGGTTTACTGATGTCAAACGTCGTATAGCTCAATCCGTAGCCGAAGGGGAACAGCGCCTCGCCTTGGAAATAGCGGTAGGTACGATTCTTCATCGTGTAGTCGAGGAAGTCGGGCAGGTCGTTTACGCTCTTGTAGAATGTCATGGGCAGTTTACCGCTGGGGTTCACCTTGCCGGTGATGATCTCAGCAATGGCCTGACCGCCGCGTTCGCCGCCATACCAGCCCTGAATAATAGCGTCGCACGTCTCCAGTTCGGGCACCATAGCCATAGCGCCGCCTGAGCAGTTGACGAACACCACCTTCTTGCCAGCCTCGTGCAGCATGCGCAACATGTCGCGCTGCACCTGTGGCAGTTCGATGTCAGTACGGTCGCCACCCTTGAAACCAGGGTCGCTGACTTTCATCTCTTCGCCTTCCACACGTGGAGAAATACCACCCACAAAGACGACGGTCTCTGCTTGGCCTATCTGTGCCAACAGCTGCTGACGGGTGGGGTTCTGCTTCTTGCAGACGTCAAACTGCATAGCAGCCATACCGCCTCCCTGTACGTAGTCTATCTGGATGCGATAGCTCACGCCCTTCTTCACAGCCAGTGTGGGCTGAGCTTCCTGAATGCGCTGGCGAGCCTTCCAGATATCCACCAACGTATCGCCATTAACCAGCACACGGACCATGTCGTCGGCACCCACTTTAAGGGTCAGCGTTTCGTCTTCTGACGGAATCAGCGTGCCCATATAGCGGCCTGAGAAGTTCTCGAGGTTGACACCTGGTGCAAAGACGGTGTTGCCGCCATTGCTCAGATTGATGGGGTTGGTGATGACAACACTTGTCACGGGGTCGCCTTTCATGTTTTGATTGTTCCAGTAGTAGGCCCTGATGCCCTTGCCGCCCTCAGGTGTCTGCATCTTGTCGAAACGGCTTTCAAGCACCTCATTACGGGTTAGTGCACAGCCTTGTACGTAAGGTATGTTGCCCAACAGCTGGCGCAGTCCTTCCAACACCGTTACGGTCTTGGTGGCAAAGCCGCTGTAGTTGCCCCACTGCATGATGCTGTCGTTGGCATTCGGACCCATCACGACGATGCTGGATGGCTGATGGCTGGTAGTAGAAAGCGGCAGCACACCGTTATTCTTCAGCAGTACGACACCCTCGCGGGCAATCTCCAGTGCCAGCTGCTTATGTTCCTTTGATGCGATGACCGATGACGGAATCTTCGTCCACTCCACCAGTTCGTCCTTGTCGAAATCTCCCAGTTCGAAGCGTGCTGTCAAAAGGCGCTTCAAACTGATGTTGATCTGATCCTCGCTGATGTCACCACGCTTCACGGCAGCAGGCAGGTTCCTGTATTCCGAACCGCATTCCAGGTCAGTACCGCTCAACACGGCCTTGGCCGAGGCAGCTTCACTATCCTTGGACACATTGTGCCATCGGGGCAGGAAGTCGCGTATAGCACCACAGTCGCTGGTGATGAGTCCCTTAAAGCCCCATTCGTCGCGCAGGATGTGGCGCTCGTAGCGGGCATTGCCGCAACAGGGGTCACCGTCAATACGCTGGTAGGCACACATGACCTCAGCCACGTTGCCCTTCTGAACCAGTGCCTTGAAGGCTGGCAGATAGGTCTCCCACAGGTCGCGTTCAGGCAGTTGCTGTACGTCGAACGTGTGGCGGTTCCATTCTGGTCCGCTGTGTACGGCAAAGTGCTTGGCACAAGCCAGGAGTTTCTTGTACTTGTGCTGACCGGTTTCGCCAGTCTGGCTCTGTCCTTGCAGTCCGTTCACCACAGCCAGTCCCATGCGTTCAGTCAGGTATGGGTCCTCGCCGTATGTATCCTGTCCGCGTCCCCATCGTGGGTCACGGAAGATGTTGATGTTGGGTGTCCAGAATGATAAGCCCTGATAGCGTTGCACCCTGCCACTTTTCTTCGCCTCCTGATTCTTGGCGCGTGCCTCGTCACTGACGGCTGTAAACACGTTATACACTAGTTCGTCGTTCCAAGAAGCCGCCATCATGGTCGTGATAGGGAATACTGTCACGAATCCGTTACGTCCGATACCGTGCAGGGCCTCGTTCCACCATTGGAAGGCGGGGATGCCAAGTCTGGGGATGGCTGGCGATACGTCCATCATCAGTTTGGCTTTCTCCTCCAGCGTCAGTCGTGTCAACAGGTCATTGGCACGCTGCTCAGCGGTCAGGTTCGGATTCTGGTACGGCAGCATCTGCGCCATCACTGCAGATGCCGTTAGTGTCATGAGAGTAGTTAAGAATAGTTTCTTCATGTTATAGAGTTTATTTTATTTGATGATTACTTTCTTGCCACGTTGGATATACATGCCTTTCGACGGGTGGCTTGTCCCTAAGCCTTGTAAGTTGTAGAACTTGCTGCCATCAAACGTCACAATGTGTGTCTCGCTAATATCACTGGTTTCGCTCTTGACTTCACCGGTGATGCTAACATTGCCAATAGCCAAGGCTTTTCCTGTTCCGAGGCTCATGATGTGAAACGTCAGACTGCTGGTACCGGAAGCTGACGGCACATCATAGATGTCCTTTTCGTATGCAGTGTAATTGTTGTTGCGTTCAGGAGCTAAGGCCAGTTCTATTTCCTTTTTCCCGCTTTCGTTCTTCCAATAGATATCTAACTTACCGCCATTAGTGCCACATTTACAAGCATAGAAGGCAACCTTTGTAGGACGAAAATAGAAACCGCTGGCCATGTCAATATTGAACGATACCGCATTGTTGTCATTGGCTGAAGCCTCATTCTGAACTGCCGATATGAACTTTGTGATGCTACCAGCGCCAGTTATTGATTGCTTCCCGCCATAGCTGATGTTGCTTCCCAGCGTAATGCTGTTCCCGCTGATGTGACGGCTAATGGCTTCGTCGTAGGTGGCAGTCTGTCCTGCATTTCCAGTGTCCATTTTCCAGTTGACGTCACCCGTCCCGATAGTGGTCCTGCCAGACTCACTGCCGTCACCAGGAACATAGACCTCTTCAATATATCCCATTTGCTCGCCCCCTTCTATTTGTGCTGTGGTGATGTCAGCAACAAGTGAGTTCATATAGATTTCGAGGTTGGTGTAGCCGTCTTCACCTATTGTATTGCCGTCGCTGGCATCATTGGCATTCAGCCCGTGTGCGGTCTCCCATTCGTCAGGCATACCGTCACCATCGGTGTCCGTAGGAACTGTGGTGCTGTTGAGTTCAGGCCAAAGGGTAGGAATGACCGATTTGACATCTTCTTGGGAGTTGATGAATCCCTTGTCGTTACCACTGCCGGTACAAGTTGCCTGTCCGTTTTGAACATCGCTGATGATGATGTCGTCAAGGGCATCACGGTGTAGCGATGCCCCGACATACTTCAGCACCTTGTCGTAAGCCTGGTCTGCCGTATGCGTTGTAACGGCTACAAAGGGAATAGGTTCATTGATGCGCATGGTGTCCTTAGTGGCCTGGGTGTAAGTGCCGTCATTGCCATTGGCATCCACTTGGTTCCACATGCCGTAGGTCCAATTGTCGTTGGTGACATTGCTGTGCTTGGTGTTCTTGTTGCCTGTCACATAATATTTGCCCCAGACATGCCACATCACATCCCAACCATTGGGGGTGTCATTATGATGGGTATATTCCGATGTGCGGATGCCAATAGCCGCTATGCGCTGTTGAATGGTTGAATTGCGGTTGTTCGTGGCTGGACCTGGTTTGTAGTAGTTATTGACGATATTCACCTTCATGCCTTCACCGCCGTAACAGCCATTGCCTCCCCAGTTGTAGATAACATTGTTACGCATATCCATACGTTCGTCAGTCTGTGTGCCTGGGCGCGGGCCAAGTCGTGGTGTTCGGCTGGTATGGTGGGCTATCAGGTTGTGGTGGAATGAGCTGCCTGCGCCTCCCCAGTTACCGCCATAGCCGTGGGCACCCTTGGAATGTCCACTGTTCACCAGACTCTGCGACGATATGCACCATTGTACCGTGAGGTTCCGTCCGCCATATATAGAAAGACATTCGTCGATGCTCCAGCTGACAGAGCAATGATCGACAATAATGTTATTATCGTCCATCGATCCC
>JAFVHO010000232.1 GCA_017474485.1 Prevotella sp. | reverse complement strand
TTTGTCGGTGATGCCGTCAAGTGCACTTACTACTACTACGACAGGTTGCGTCCGAGCCTCTGTCTCCACAATTTTTTTCAAGCTAAGAATGCTTTTTACGGAACCTACGGACGTTCCGCCGAATTTCATTACTTTCATATTTCTATGCAATTTATCTTACCACCAGTACCCCATAACAAGCGGGGACTACTCCAATGGCGCGACAAAGGTACTCATTATAAAACAAAAAACCAAAAGAATTGTCAGTTTTCTTTTGGTTTTCTATCATGCGGCCTACATAAAGGTCTAAATCTCGTCACTCATATAGCCTTTCGGCAGTCGTCGACAGTTATACTGCGAAGCCATAATCTCGCCATATGCACCAGCAGAGCGAATGGCCAGCAGGTCGCCACGATGCGCGCGATTCAAGTCAATCTGCTTGGCAAAGACATCCGTCGATTCGCAGATAGGTCCTACCACATCATAGGTGTCTGGTTCTTCTTCGCTGCTGATGTTCTCAATCTTATGATAAGCCTGATAGAGAGCAGGACGAATCAGGTCTGTAAAACCAGCATCGACAATGGCAAATTTCTTGACGGAGCCTTCTTTAATATATAAGGTACGCGTAATAAGCGAACCACATTGTGCCACAACAGCACGTCCAAGCTCAAAGTGAAGTGTCTGACCAGGACGCAGTTTCAACTTTTTAGCGTATGTGTCAAAGTAAGACTTGAAATCGGGAATGCTGACACGATTGGGGTGCTGATAGTCAATGCCCAATCCTCCACCAACATTGATGTGGTCAACCTTGATACAATGACGTTCCAGTTCCAGTTGCAGTTCGTTGACACGATTGCACAGAGCCTCAAAGTCGCCCATATCCAGAATCTGCGAGCCTATATGGAAATGCAGGCCTACCACCTTAACGTTAGCCATGCTCTGGGCTTCTTCAATGACTTTCAGCATGTCGCGCATGTCAATACCAAACTTGTTCTCAGCCAGACCTGTAGTGATGTTGGCATGGGTATGAGCTCCTACATTGGGGTTCAGGCGGAAAGCCACGCGGGCCACCTTTCCCTTAGCTGTTGCCAGTTCGTTGATAACCTCAAGCTCTGGAATACTCTCTACATTGAAACAGAAGATGTCGTTTTCCAGTCCAAGGTTAATCTCCCAGTCGCTCTTGCCGACGCCAGCATAGACTATTTTTGAGCTGGGGAAACCAGCTCGCACGCTTGCCTCTATCTCGCCACCGCTGACGCAGTCGGCACCCAAGCCTGCCTCGCGGATAATGCGAAGAATCCTGGGGTTGGCATTGGCCTTGACAGCATAGTGTACACAGAAACCTTCGTGCTTCTGGGCTTCGCTGTTGATGGCACGGAGTGTCTCTCTCAAGAGTTCCGTGTCATAATAGTAGAACGGCGTTTGTATATCCTGAAACTTCGCCGTTGGAAATTGTCCTTTTGTCATTGTGTTGGTATTTGTTTAGTTAAAGAGCATATCGCTCAAACTCTGCAGGGCGCGCTTCTTATCTTCCTCACGAATCAGGAACGAGATGTTATAGTTCGAGCCGCCATACGAAATCATGCGTACTGGGATGTTCTTCAGGGCATCCATCACCCGCGTCTCGAAACCAATGTTCGACCAGTCAAGGTCACCCACCACACAAATGATGCACATGCCTGTATCAACCGTTACAGTGCCATACTTCTTCAGTTCGTCAACAATCTCGCCAAGATGGGCAGAGTTGTCGATAGACATTGAAACACCGACCTCAGAGGTGCAAACCATATCGATAGGCGTCTGATAGCTCTCAAAGATTTCAAAGACCTTGCGCAGGAAACCAGTAGCCAGCAACATGCGGCTAGACTTAATCTTGATGGCAATGATGTTATCCTTAGCAGCTACAGCCTTAATCTTACCATATTCGGTCTGGTTCGAGATGGTAGTACCCACAGCATCGGGCTCCATCGTGTTAAGCAGACGAACAGGAATGCCACTATACTTGGCAGGCTGAACACAGGTTGGGTGCAGAATCTTGGCACCAAAGTAAGCCAACTCAGCAGCCTCTTCGAAGTGCAGCTGATGAACGGGCTGTGTCTTGTCAACTACACGTGGGTCGTTGTTATGCATACCGTCAATGTCAGTCCAAATCTGAATCTCCTCAGCATTGATAGCAGCACCAATCAATGAGGCTGTATAGTCAGAACCACCACGCTGTAGGTTATCTATTTCACCATAGGCATTACGGCAGATGAACCCCTGCGTAATATATACCTGCTGGCCCTCATTTTTCTCCATAATGGCACCCAGTTTCTCCTTGATATACACAGGATCGGGCTCAGAATTCTTGTCTGTACGCATAAAGTCGAGGGCATTGAGCAGTACGGCCTTGATGCCCAGTTCCTGCATATAGGCTACCACCATATTGGTAGAAATCAGTTCGCCCTGAGCCACAATGCTTTTCTCTTCAAAACTGGTAAACAGTTCCTTGGTGAAAGAACGCAGATAATTCATCTCTGAAGCCAGGAACTCACGAATCTGAGCCTTAGTGGCATCAGTAGAGTAGAGTTCATCGATGTGCTTCAGATATTTGCGCTCCAACTGGTTGATGACCTCATTGGCTCCCTCTGGATTCTTCTTGTAGAGGTAGTTTGAGATTTCTACCAATGAATTGGTAGTACCCGACATAGCTGAGAGAACAACAAATACGGGCTCACCTGACTTAGTTACTAACTTGGTTACTTCCTTCATGCGGGCCGGTGATCCTACCGACGTGCCGCCAAATTTCATTACTTTCATTGTATCTTTATTTTTATCTTTAATTTTTCTTCTTTCATCTACATGGACAGGTCTTCACGAGTCGAGTAGTCAACGGCCTGTTGCTCAGAAGCCTCTTCCTCTTCGGTAAGGGCCATCTTGTTGTAGTCGTTGGTAATTTCTTCCAATCGATGGTCAATGCAACGATATACAATACCAGGATATTCGTCGAGTAGGGGAATGTTGTGTGTTGTCATTACCACTGCCGTACCTGACTGTGTGACCTGGCGTAATAGACTAATGATGTGAGCTGCTGTGTCTGGATCTAGATTACCCGTGGGCTCATCGGCTATGATGATTTTAGGATGGTTCAGCATAGAACGGGCAATAGCTACACGCTGTTGCTCACCACCTGACAACTCGTGTGGAAAACGGTCGGCATATTCTTGTAACTCCACATCCTCCAAAACATCGTTGATACGTTCTTCTATCTCCTGCTTATCCTTCCAACCAGTAGCTTTCAGCACAAAAGCAAGGTTATCGTGAACTGTACGGTCGCTTAGCAACTGGAAGTCCTGGAAAATAATGCCCATCTGACGACGTAAAGCAGGCACATACTTTCGTTTTAAACCACGTAGATCGTGATTCAACACGATAGCATTCTCAGCTTCGTCAAGGTCTAGCTCGAAGTAAAGTGTCTTTAACAGCGAACTCTTACCAGAACCCACACGACCAATGATGTAAATGAATTCTCCTTCATCTACATGGAAGTCTACATCTTGCAATACGGTTGTTCCGTCCTGCTGAACGATGTTTGCTTTCTTATAATCAATAAGCATAATTCTTAGATATTTATTGCGGAAGCAAATAATTCACTTTACATTATTCACTATTCACTATTCACTATTCACTTCATCTTACCTGCTGCTTTGGCCTCACGACGCTGTTTATCCCAGTTAGGGTCATGACGACGATGCAACTCTTCAGCCACATCCTCAATGTTCAGACCTTTTTCTGCTAAAAGGACTATCAGATGGTAGAGCAGATCGCTGGCTTCATAAACCAAGTGCTCAGAAGTACCATTAGTGGCCTCGATAACAGTTTCCAATGCCTCTTCACCAACTTTCTGGGCTATCTTGTTCACACCGTCCTTGAAGAGTTTTGTGGTGTACGAACCCTCTGGCATCTGCTGCTTGCGCTTGTTGATGAACGCCTGTAATTCAGAAAGGAAGAGTAGGGGATTAGCCTCATTCTCCTCACCCCAGCAGGTGTCCGTCCCAGTGTGACAAGTAGGACCAATAGGATTCACACGAACCAACAAAGTGTCTTCGTCGCAGTCAATTTTCATGTCTACCAGGTTTAAGAAGTGTCCTGACGTCTCACCCTTAGTCCACAATGTCTGACGTGTACGGCTCCAGAAGGTGACATGCCCCGTATCAAGCGTCTTCTGATAGGCTTCTTCGTTCATGAAACCTAACATCAGCACCTGACGGGTTGTCGCATCTTGTATGATGGCAGGCACCAAGCCGCCCATCTTCTCGAAATCTATTTTCATATTCTTACGTTTATTCCTTCTTGTCTTAAGTATTGTTTCAGTTCTGGAACGGGTA
>JAFVHO010000231.1 GCA_017474485.1 Prevotella sp. | reverse complement strand
TCCCGTTCCGCTTTTCTTCCTTAACTGTCGTGCCATATTCGCCCCAAGATATTAGTCTTCGACGGCAAAGATACAAATTTGTTCTCAATTCTACAAATATACAAATATATTACCTTGTAAAATGATCACAAGAACCGACCCCGTGATCTTTCTCATGCGTTACAAGGGCCAGTGTACACCTGTGGAATGTAAGGCTACAACAGGCAATGCCAAGTCCATGCGTACGGTAATGAGTCATCCGGAGAAATACCATGTTACAAGTGCCATAAAACTTGGCGACTATAATATTGGACGTAAGGATCAGTTACTGACCCTGCCAATGTACATGGCGTTTCTGCTAAAAGATATTTAGCCATGAAAAGACAAGGCACTGAAGCAGTTGGATGCTTTTCTCTCGTTAAAACGTATGGTGATTGTCACTTACGACGAAGAGGGTACGATTCCTTTAGATAACGATAAGCAGATAGAGGTAATTCCTGCATAGAAGTGGTTACTTGAATGACAAAGTTAACCCAACTTTGATACATGGGGTCAAAGTTGGGTTAAGAATGGCAATCTAAACGCACGCGATACCCCTCCTATGGAGGAGGGGCAGGGGTGGTGGGATTGCTTGTCATTTGCCAAACCATCTTGTGGCACCGGCATTGTTGCGATAGATGTCGTTGTCGGTGTTCTTGAAGTACAGGTTGACGTTATACTCCGTTGTGGCAGTACCGTCAAGAGCATCGGCGCGGTGCATATTCTGGTCGGTTGCAGACTGTGCAATGTGCGGTGGACAAGGGCTGACCATCAAGTCGGTGACTGAGATGTCGGCTACCTGTACCTCCAATGTTCCGTTCAGCGTGGCATTGCCGTCCTTCAACAGTTTTCCAAAGTTGTTGATGGTGGCAGTCCAGGCGTTGGCACTGAAGATAGAGCCGTTGGTCAAGTCGTTGTTCGTTGACCAGTTGTTCTCGAAGTTCAGCGTCACCTTGCCTGCCGAACCGTCAGTATTGAGTTGTGTATTGCGAATGTCGGCTCCCCACATCTGGAGTTGGCGCTGGTCACCATCCTTCTTGCAGAGCACGAAGAGATTGTTCTTCACATTGTACACCGAACCGTCTGGCAGATTACGCATCTTGAAGATGGCACCATTGGCACGGGTATTGAAATTTATCAACGTGTTGTTTGAGAAAGTGATATTCCATGAGCCGTTGTCGCGTCTGTAATTGGTGTTCTCTTCACTGAAGAAGGCAGGGAAGGGACTGTCGTAGAACGTGTTCTCCGTCACCACCATGTCAACATAAAGGTTGGATTTTTCATTACCACCCCAACCGGCAATCATGGCATAGCCTCCAGCGCCCTGATTGTAGTAGCCGCAGTCGAAAAACTGGTTGTTCTTGATGAGCGTGTGGTTCCATACCTTACTATTAACACCCTGTTCGCGGATAAAGCCACGGACGAAGCGCTTGAAAGTACAGTTTTCTATGGTTAGGTTATCCAGTATCATACCCATGCCATTGGAGTACATATTAATGAAATAGTTGCCCGTAACTGACCCGATTCCAGCTACATTGTCGCCATAGTTGAGTGCCTTGGGATTGTCAAAGTCAATGCCGCGGAAGGTAAAACCTTCTATTTCCAGTACTCCGCTCTCCCCTTCCTCTGGTTGACGGCCAAGTACGAAACTATTATAAGGGCCTTGCCATTGCTCGCCATCGACACCGTTGTAGTAGTAGCTTGAACTCTTACCGATGCCACAGATAACCTTTGCCCGTTTACCTTGTGCCACATCATCGGGATGGGTGGCCAGCGTAAAGCCTTTGTAGATTGCATCGTTGCCATCCAAATAGTAGGTCTTGCCACCTTCCAAGTAGAACACCTGTCCTTCGGCCATCTTGTTGTCTGTCATAAAGTTGTTCAGGGCAGGACTGATAGGCGCGGCCTCATATTCATCAGCCAGTGCAAACACCTCTGTCCGTTTCTCATAGCTGTCTGAGACGGGAAGGTCGGCGGCCTGTGCCATCAGCTCGTCATGCTTCAGCAGAATGGGAGCACCAGGTGTGCCCTTTGTCGTGCGTATTACCGTGTTGTAGCAGGCATCGACGGCAGCCGCTATGGTGGCATCCCAGACATTGAAGACGTAAGTAGAGTTTTCCGACAGGCCGTCAATGTCCACATAACCGTTGGTCAGGTCATCAGCGGTCAGTTTGTAGTGGGTAAACTGAGCAGGTACGTTAGCATTTGGATTGTCCTTGGAAGCCTCTACCGTCAGATAGTCCACTTTCAACTTGTCGCCCTCTACATAGAAGTGCTTCTTGAATGACTCTTTCTCCTCTTCATTATAGCTGGCAATGCTGGTGTTCAGGTTGACACGCATGGAGTTCTTCTTGACGTCAGACACGCTGAGCACATGGGGGACAGGATAGCGCTCGTAGGTCGATAGGCCCAGATAAGCATACCAGTAGCGCCCATTGCCATAGCCGAACCACGCCGAGTTGTACTGCTCGCCACGTGGCGACAGGGCCTGTATGGCAAAGCGGTAGCTGGTGGAATAGTTCAGGTTGGGAATGACCAGTTCCGTGGTGTTGGCATCTACGGTGCGGTCCATCAGCAGGTTGTCTGGATTGTCCCATACCTCGCTGCCGCCAACAGCCATATTCTGCTGCAAGCCCATTTTGATGCGGTAGCCCGAAGCACCGTCTATGGCATCCCAGCGCAGTACGACGGTATTGCCGTTCTCGCCCTCTACCACACAAAGCGTCGGGTCTTCAAGGTCAGTATTGACGGTACTTGAACTACGGAAGATGGGGTTCTCCAACGGGAAAGGCACCTCGTCGGGCGTTGAAACCATGACTTCTCCGGTTAAGAAGTTGACATAGAGCTTCTGACCGGCTCTGCCCGACAGACTGTAGGCCGCCCCTTTTGCGTCAGCCCAGCTGGAGGGCAGTTCACAGTCCTGCCAGTATATCTTACCTTCGTATGCTGTAAACTCAGTCTTGGCAGGCAAGTTTACGTAAGCCCGTATCTCGCCGTCGGCCACAAAACGGGGCGAGGCCCACCATGCATCGTTTACTGGCATGTGC
>JAFVHO010000230.1 GCA_017474485.1 Prevotella sp. | reverse complement strand
CTGCACTTGGAACACGCGTATTTGGACGCTCGGTAAGCACGTCCTTCAGATACAGGTTGAGGTCTTCCATGCAGTCGCCACCACAGCAGAAAACGGAAAAGACTGCCCGTATTATCTCGCTGTACTGATAGCCAATAAGCTTACTGCGAAGCCCCAGGTGGGAGTCGATTACAGAGGACAGAATACGGTCAAATTTGTCCAAAACGAAAAATATTCCGCCAAAAGCGCTGATTTTTTCAGATTTTTGTTGTACCTTTGCCATGTCATTGATGATTTTGCTTGTTTTGATTTTGCAGCACTAAGGTAAGTGAAAAATCTGACATGGCCAAATCCTGAGCCGCTCGGCTTTGCCGCTTCGCGCGTCGAAGAACTTTTTGTTGCTCAGGTACTTATAAAGAAAGTTAAACTAAAGTGCTGCGGAATTTAGGTATTATGAAAAAGTAATTGCTGATTCAGAGGCATTTGCTTGGATTGTAAGAGAAATATTGTAAATAGCAAATGATATGAAAGACTTTGTCATCAAGTATTACGGCAGAATGAGAGATTATCTGCTGGAAGCAAATACAGAAGATGCAGATGTTGGAAGTATCGCCTTTGAAGTTGATCGTCTCAAAGAAGAGTTTTATTACGAAACGGACGAGGACGTGTTTTCAACTGATTCTGAGTATGAAGAACAGAATGCTGTATGGGGACTATTCAAAAAGTTTGACCGTCTGCATGGTAATGATTCCAACTTTGTAGTAAGAGATCCAGAAAGCCTATTGGCAAAGAAACTGGATTTAGGCTTAGGCACATACGTCCCCCCGTGTCCTTTCTCAGAAGAGGATTTCCCCAAGATTCAAAAGATAATAATCAATCACATCATTAAACGAGCAAAAACAGCAGAAGACGAAAATTCAAAGCCACTATTGAAAGGAGTTGCCCAGTCGGAACTGTCACGTGAGCAGATGAATTATATCGTTGATAAAATAACTCGTATCAGTCACACTCTAACAGACTATGTGGATAATTATGATGATGGTAGTTGGAATTGGCAAATAGACTGTCGCTTCATCGCACAATATGTATTTGAGAAAGCCGCAGAACTAACTTACAAGGTGGCCATGGGAGAAACACCTGATGAACCAGAATATGATATAAGAGAAGCGTTCTCTTATTTCCAACTTTCTGTACCAGATAATTTCCAAATGAAATTAGATAGTGAAGTGGATAAATTGGATAGTATTGTATTGGACATCACGGACTTCATTGAAAAGAACGACTACCACTTATGCAATAAATTAACGTGGTTCTATCCTATGATTTTTGACATAGCACTTAACGGAATGTTTTATACATTAGAACAAAAATTGTAAGACGCTTATGAGTAAAGTATTCCGAATTACGCCAAAGCGCACGAAGCGGTCGAATGGGCAGGTGTTGACACCAGACATGTCAATTACTGTGACTACAAGGTCACATACCACCACTCCATTCTACAATGGAGCAGTAGAGATTAAAGAGCAGTACATGCGAATCTATGGTTTTGACTACAAGAAAGCATGCTGTTCTGCAAATGATTTTGAATTTGAAAAGTTGGACTAAATCTTAAAAAATATGAGCGCAATAATATCTCTAGGTGAGCTAATTGCTCAGAATCCGGTAATTACTATTCCTCCATACCAAAGAGGATATATCTGGGGGAAAAACAGAAAAGATACATCAGAGAATTCTGTAGAACATATTTTACGAAGTATCAGAGACAGCATATTAACTCCTTCGATACCCAAACAATTATTTCTTCAAGGTCTTACTGTGTCTGAAACCTCAGATGGGATTAGTGTCATTGATGGTCAACAGAGAATGACCTTTTTCTTCTTGTTGCTTACATGTTTGCAATATAAGAATAATATGCAGATACGTTATAATGTAAGACGTGATAATTGTGTGGGTGGCGCAGGTGAGTTTTTACGCAGTATTATTGGTAAAAGCACAGATGAATTACATGAGATGGCCAAAGAAGACACGAACGAAAAATTTCAGGATTTGTATTTCTTCAAAAAAACTATCAGAACCATACTGGCAGAGAACATACCTCATGAAAGGATTAACGATATACTTACCAATATCCGGTTCCTATATATTGTAATTCCTGACAGGAAAGCATCGACAGTGTTTACTATGATGAATGGCAACAAAGCAGACATGTCCGAAGAAGAAATTATAAAAGCAGAATTGCTACGCCTTGTTTCTCTTTCGGATGATAATAGTGAAGACATACGCTGGGAGCAGAATGCCTTAAGAAGCCGTTATGCCAGAGAGTGGGACAAGTGGTTGTACTGGTGGAATCAAAATAAAGTTAGAGAATTCTACCGCACAGAAGGACATACCATGGGATGGCTATTGAGAACTTACTTTGTTCGTCGCGCGCAGGGGAAAAAGCAGTTTTCTTTTGAAAATTTCAAAGAAACATGTCTCTTGGGGGAGAATCCTGAACTCTCTGCAAAACAGACTTTCTATGATTTGAGGCATCTTCAAAAGTCATTTGAAGACATATATAATAGTGCGTATGAAACAGAAAGAAAAAAGAGACTACACAATATTATAGGCGCAATTTTATTATTGCTTCCCAAAGGGGATAGGAGCAAGTTTATTATAGACTATTTTGCTCATGCAAATTCTTTCGATGTGTGTGACTATTATAAGATTATTTTCCTTGAAAGCGGTCTTTCACATTCACAAATTATTAAATATCTTTCAAATATAGATGCTGATGAAGAACTGAAAACAAAGAAAATTGAAATGCTACGTTCATTGTCAAGTGATAATCTCTATAATGAAGATAATAGCTATGCTTTTTTGCAATTACTACGTCGAAATATTGAAGAAGACACAAAACTTGGAAGACCTTTTGATTTCAAAATCTGGAAAGAACGGTCATTAGAACATATTTTCCCAAAATCAAAAGTCTTTGATTCCGTTAGCAATCAGATTGAAGCTGGAGAAGGCAATAACGAAGATATGCTTGACCGTTCAAAATTTAATGGGAATGGTAGTGAGCATTGTATTGGTAATTTGGTACTTCTCTACAAAAATGAAAATTCAAAATTCGGCGCAAAAACTGTTGAAGAAAAAAAGAGTATATATTTCCAAGTTGACGAAGAAGATAAGCCCTTCCGTAGTCGACATTTATTGCATTCCATGTCTGTTTTTGCCAAAAGTTCATGGGGTATAAGAGAGATACAAGAAAATAAGGAGTCAATTCTCAATGAAATAAAAAACTACTATGGCATTGAAATATAATAAACTCGTATCGGGTGAAACATACAAGCTTTCGTATATATTGTCTTACGACAATAGGGTTATTATTCCCGACCTTCAAAGAGACTATTGTTGGGGCGACAAAGTAACGTCTTCTGATATATCCAAAACTTATGCTTATGCTTTTGTGGAGGGCCTGATTAATAATCTTGCCAATGATTCTCTTAATTTGGGGCTTATTTATGGATACGAGGCACCTGCTGGTCATATCCAACTTTGTGATGGACAACAACGCTTCACCACATTGTTTTTACTTATTGGTATGATCAACCGAAAAACGGAGAATAATGGATTTCAGAGTTACTTGATTTCAGACTTTGAATTGTCTGATGATCACGAACCACGACTTCAATATGCAATAAGAGAATCATCTCTATATTTCCTAAGTGACCTCACCATGCATTTTTTCCTTGGTGGACATAACCTGCATGTATCTGACATAGAAAAGCAATCTTGGTTCTTTAATGATTATAAGCTAGATCCCAGCATTCAAAGTATGCTAAAATCGTTGGAAGATATAGAAACGATTCTTGATACATCTGGATTAAATCCAGTGGATATAGGAAATAGGATTGTTGATAATCTAACATTCATGTACTATGATATGGAAAATCGCCGTACAGGGGAAGAAACTTTCGTCATAATTAACACAACAGGAGAACCTCTATCAACAACGGAGAACTTGAAGGCGATGTTATTTAGCCATCAAAGTAATGAACAAAGGAATGAATGTGTTGACAGATGGGAAACTTGGGAACAGTTCTTTTGGAAACAAAGAGATAAAAAGAAAAATGACACCGCAGACAATGGAATGGCGGAATTCTTCAGGTGGATAATGTTATTGAGACATCATGAACTTCAAGAAGAAACGGAATTTGAAAAAATTCAAGAGTCAGGAAGCTACACATTGGATCTTTCAATTTCTGTATCATTGTTAAACGAATATTTTGAAATCGTAAAATGGTTATTTGATGACCAAAATGGTGTTTTTAAAAATAATTTAGCTTGGCTTTCACCCGAAGAAGGAAATCATGAACAGATTGTTTGGTTTAGGTTATTACCAGTTATTGCTTATGTCAAACGTTTTCCTATTAATGACTATCTGAGACAACATAATGATGCATCGATTGAAGATTATAAACGTTCCGTAATAAGAATCAAAAACTTTTTTAAGAGCCTTAGTAAAAACAGAAATGTCCAAAGAGCAATTAAGACTTTGTTACCTAATGCTCTTTCACTAATTCAGCGGATGCCATCAGATGATATCGTTTCCTCAATTTTGATTGAAGATGGTATTTCTTCTATGATTCTGTCTGAGGAAGTAAAGAAAAAACTATCTATATATCAAGATTCTGATTCCAATCGCAATAAAATTGAAGATGTATTCTGGAAAGCAGAGGAACATAATGTCTGGAATGGAGAGATTATGCCAATGATAAGATGGTCTATTGATGACGAAAATATTTTTGACTTTAATGCCTTCAAAGAATATTGGCGAATATTCAACGCACTTTTTTATGGTGAGATGGATTATGCAGAGTTAGATATAACTCGAAGGGCTCTCATCGCTCATGGTCTGGATAATTATCCTAGATATTTTAGAGGAAACACTAATTGCAGCTTTGCATATGAGTATAGCGATTGGCATGAATTGATATTCTCAAACGTTTCTTTGTTCAAAACTTTCATGGATCAAATAATAGGATTTGCATCAAAAGAAGAATTGATTGAACGGCAAAATGTCATTATAAATCGATTCCCATACCATAAAGAGTACGCAGAATTTGTACATATACCTCAATTATTACAGTATTGTGACGAAAAGAATATTCAATTCTGGTGGGGAACATGGTTCTTAATGAAGAAACAAAAATGGTCAGCAGAACATGCAAATATAAAAGCATATAAGTACTATCTAAAGCTAAAATTAGAAGCGGAAAGACCTGGATGGAAACTTCAATTCTGGCCTCGTAACGAAACGTGTGTATTTTATGACCAAATTGCAGATAGAAAACCATATATCGCAGTTGATATGATATGGAATACAGGTGAAAACCATGACTTAATGGAGATAGATCTATTCCTAAAGCCAACTGATATTCCGGAAATCTGCGAATATGCCAAGACTTTACTGAAATCTGTAGCAGATAGTTTGTCATATGAATGGATAAACGGCCGGTATCGATTGTTTTTAGATTTACCAAAAGATGAAAATGAATCGTTTTTAATGATGGACAAGTGCAGACATGCCCTGTTTAATAAACTGTCAGAAAATGAGTCATTGTTGAATTTAGAAAACAAGTGACGATATGCTAAAGTATATCTCCAATGCCGACCATTTCAAAGAGGTGCTATCACGGGTTCAATCCGTGAAGCACATGCTTTGGATTGGTACTGCCGACATAAAAGACTTGTATGTTGAGATGGGCAAAGAGAAGAAACCATTTCTGGCTCTCATAGCCCAACTTATCAGGCATGTTGTGGAGGTAAGGCTCATTCATGCCAAAGAACCAGGTCCAAACTTTCGGGAGGACTTTGACAAGTACCCTGTTCTATACGACCGCTTGGAGCGAGTTCTCTGTCCTCGTGTTCATTTCAAGATGCTTGTCTTTGACGGAAAAGAAGTATACATCGGTAGCGCAAACCTTACTGGTGCCGGTATCGGTATGAAGACGGATAATAAAAGAAACTTTGAAGCTGGCATCCTTACAGATGACACAGAAATTGTCGAACAAGCAATGAACCAGTTCGATGAAGTATGGATGGGTAAATTCTGTAAGACCTGCAAGCGTCGAGACTTTTGTATAGACCCAATCGTATAATTGGAGTTAATAATATCATTTTTCTTTGACCTCTGCCACCAGTTGGCGGAGGTCTTTGTTTTCTTTGCACTATCATCAATTTATTGATACAAATAATACGATTATGGCAATAGAATTATTAAGCAATGAGTAATATGACACACCTGTGATGTGTCTTTGCTTCGTTATAATGAATGACAAAGAGTAGCTATGGATATAGATCAGCATGTTAGAGAACTATTAAAGGCGTTGTCGGATGGAGTCTATGAGAAAGAGCAAATCATTGCAATGTCTCTTTTGAGTGCTATTGCTGGAGAAAGCATTTTCTTACTTGGCCCTCCAGGCACTGCAAAAAGCTTGGTGGCTAGAAGGCTGAAAATGGCTTTCAAAGAAGGGAATGCTTTTGAATACCTCATGTCACGTTTCAGCACTCCTGATGAAATTTTTGGGCCAGTATCAATTTCTTTGTTGAAAAATGAAGATAGATACGAACGCGTGGTGGATGGTTTTTTACCCACAGCAACTGTTGTGTTTCTTGATGAGATATGGAAGGCAGGACCTTCCATACAAAATGCACTTTTAACGGCTATCAATGAGAGAATATTCCAAAATGGACGCACTACATTGAAGCTACCAATGAAAGCATTAATAGCAGCCAGCAACGAACTCCCTGCTGAGGGCGAAGGGCTTGAAGCGTTGTGGGATCGATTCTTGGTGCGCATGGTTTCAAATTG
Organism: Prevotella sp.; assembly: GCA_017474485.1. Classification (GTDB taxonomy): domain Bacteria; phylum Bacteroidota; class Bacteroidia; order Bacteroidales; family Bacteroidaceae; genus Prevotella. The sequence continues at coordinate 36,111 of JAFVHO010000230.1, read as the reverse complement.
TATTCAGAGCGAAAGTATCTTTTATAAGATGATTCGTCAGAAGAGCTTAAATTCCAACCCCGTTCCTGAGCATCTTCTCATTTCAGAAGAATTATATGATAAATGGCAGCAAGGAATCGAAGATGTAGAAATTTCAAATGAGATTTGCTCTATAATTACCAATATAAGGAAAAGGCTCAAAAATGAAATAAAAAAGGAGGAGGTGGAAGAAATGGATTACTACATCTCTGACCGCAGATGGAAAAAGTGTGTCCATCTGCTTCAGAGTTCTGCATTCTTGAATGGCCGCAAGCAAATCGATTTGACAGACATCCCCATTCTTATACATTGTCTATGGAACAAATCAGAGACAATTCCTACTATTATCGATATTGTATGCTCTAGCATAACATCTCCCATAGATGTTAAAGTTGTCAAATATGGAAAGGATATTGATCAGGCATTAAATTGTATTAGGAAAAAACCAGCATCATCTAACTTACAAGATATTGATGAAGATAACTATGTACAGGTTAATTTCTTCTATTATAACGTATTGAAGTATCATAAAGGGAAAACCCTGTTTTATAAGATGGATTATAGTCATGTCCCTTCAAAACAAACTTGTGATGGTATAGTTTACTTCGACGAGACAAAGCAAGCCCATATTATCCATGCCATCTATACGGGGCAACTTTACGATTATAAAATAAAGAATACGCAAGAGGTTAATAAGGTCAAATTATCCAAATGTCACGGTGGAATTGTTATTGACAATATCCCTTATGCTTTCCAAACAAAAAGAGCGAATGTAGAACCGACCATTTTCAATCAGCCTGGATTACCGAGTCCCAATATGGCCTTGAAAATACTTAATGACATAAGAAATGAGTTGCTTGTTAAGTTGTCCGACCAGCAAAAGCTCTTTGATAACTGCATAAATATATTTCTATCTGATGACGACATAAAGATTGTCAAGCAATATCTTTCTCAATGCGAGAAGAGTTTGAAGGAGATGGAAGTTAAAGCCCAAAATGCCAGTTTATTGTTATGACAAAGGAAGAAATCATATCCCAGAAATTAGCTGCCTATGATGATGCTTTTGATTTCTACATGGACAGAGGCAGGATGCCTGACGGTGTGCCTACAGACGATCTGTTAGGAGGATTCATGCAGCAGGCCATTAATGAGAATCCTCAGTTAAACAGTCAAGACCCTGTATGGAAGGATATTATAAAAGAAGAAATACTGAGTTTTATAGAAGCTATGCTAAAACTCTTTGAACCTGTGGAAGAGCAATACCATCAGGAAAAGAATCTTATTCAGGTATTCATTAAAGGCGATATAGATAAAAAAAGGGAAATGTGGCCAAAGGTCTATAATACTATTAAACAACAATTCAAGCCCGAGGAGGTAAATATTGATGGATATGTTCAACAATTTAAGGACTCTGATCCTGAATCTGTGTTTGGCCCTTTAGTAAGAGACTGGGATACTGCCTGTGACAATCACCTGACGGAGTATGAAGCTGCCTGTATCGAAAAAAACAAAACCTACTGGGAACAGAGCATTCGGGAGCATGGGAATACAGACTATAAAGAAAGGAAGAAAATACAGAAAATGTTCTATAGTTATCCTCAGATGGTAGAGATAGTTAATATGATAGGCAGAGAAAAACCACGAAGAGAGGATGAGAAAGATGAAACCATCAAAAGATACCTCCCTTTATTGCCTTCGCCTCCAACTCCTGCCGTAGAAGTTGAAGAAATTACTAATGGTAACAATCTCCAACATCTTTTACCCATAGAGACTGCAATCCTCGCAGACCATCACACAGAGAGCCTGTTCTATTATAAATACGCTATGAGCCAGTTGCAGCTGTTTGCCAACAAACCCAAAATGGAAAGTAGGATAAAGGTTGAAAAAAGCAAAAAGAAAGAGCCACGTTTGGAGAAAGGGCCTATCATCGTTAGTATTGACACAAGTGGATCAATGTGTGGACGGCCTATAGAATTGGCCACATGTTTGCTTAGGCAATTATTACAAATGGCCAAAAAACAAAAAAGAAAATGTTTTCTTATTTCTTTCTCGGTAAGAGCGCAAAGTATTGACTTGTCTAAACCTGGCTCATGGAAAAAACTGGATTCTTTTCTAAGTGATTATTATTCTGGGGGTACTGATGGTAATGAGATGCTAAAAGCAGGAATAAAAATGTTAAATTCGGAGAAGTATGCGATGGCAGATATGTTAATTATTAGTGATTTCATATTTGACGCTCCCAATGGTCGTGTTAGTCAGTTCATGCAAGAAGAACGTCAGAAGGGTACACGCTTCTATGGCTTGCAGATAGGTAATGATTCTCATGAATATGAAAAAGTATTAGACAAAATATGGCAAATAAGAAAATAGAACCGCTTTTTTGGATTAATCCCAATTTCAGGCTCCAATTTCCATATTTCAGCATCAAGTGGTATAAGATTGAGCATCAGGTGTTGCTTCAGGAGGTGTTACAGGAAGGCATGGGAAAGATGGTATATCAAACGAAAAAGAACCAAATGATGATTGTCTTACGAAATGACCATTCAGGACTAGATTTGATTTATTCCGATTTCACGCAGTTTGATAATCTCAGGTTGCAGAGTTGGTTGCGTATCAACATTCGTGACCAGATTATCAAAAGGGCAAATGAAGTGCTTCCACACAGATTCCATGAGTTGGAGACTATAAAACAGATAAAAGCGAAAGGCGTAAAGGTTAAAAAGCTTAGAAAAAGAATACTTGGGCAATGTAATGCTTTCAAGATTATTAGTCTGTCACCTGTATTGGTTATCTTTCCTATAGACTTCTTAGATATGGTTATCCTACATGAGATGGCTCACCTAAAGTATATGCACCATAGAAAAACCTTCTGGGCATATCTATCTGTTCTTATTAATGACGATGCCAAGCAACAGAATGATTTAAGGGATATTGTCCTTTCAAAATATATAGATCTCTATGAATTCCTAATGAAATAAAATCGGATTCTCTGTCACAATCCTGCACGCCCTTCTTGTATCATTTCACAATAAATTTATTGATAATGTTTTTTTGATCTCTGCCACCAGTTGGCAGAGGTCTTTGTTTTCTTTGCACCAAAAAAGAAAAATTGATTTAATATGAATGCTTATCGATTTGTACATTTGAATGTTCACTCCCATTATTCAATAAAGGATGGATGCGCTAGCATCAGGGAATTAGTGGATGCCGCCATTAAAGAAAAAATGCCAGGTATTGCTATTACTGATAATTGCAATATGTTTGGTATTATGGATTTTTTTGAATATGTTAGTAGCATTAATATCGAAAGACAGGAGAAGGGCAAGAAACCATTCAAGCCTATCATCGGGTGTGAGCTATATGTAGCTAGACGAGGTTCCAAAGAACTAAAAGAAAACATCAAAGACATTAATGGCTATCATCTGACAATTCTTGCCAAGAACTTGACTGGCTATAAGAACCTCATTAAGATTGTGAGTAATGCATGGACTGAAGGTCTTTATGGTTATCCCCGAACAGACCGTGCGGATCTGGAGAAATATCATGAGGGGCTGATTGTCCTCTCAGGTAGTGCTGGTAGCGAGGTTTTTACTAAGATCTCCAATGATGATATTACAGGTCTGGATGCAACCATCAAATGGTACAAACAGACGTTTGCAGATGATTACTATCTGGAACTGCAACGCTGTGCAGATTATGACTTGAAGAGCAACAAACCAAGTGACTTGATGCTGGAACAGCAAAAGGTTAATGCCGTTCTCATGCAGAAAGCAAAAGAATATGGTGTAAAGGTAGTAGCCACGAATGATGTTCATTATGTAGCTCCAGAAGATTTGGCAGCTTACAACATCCAACGATGTGCAGCTATGGGTAAGACAATGGATGAATTCGCCAAAACAAATATACTTCAATTCCGCTGGTTGACAAGCAGAAAATATATGTGCGAATTGTTCTCGGATGTTCCTGAAGCAATAGCCAGTACAATGGAGATATGTGACAAGATAGAGTTCTATGATATACACCATGCTCCCATTGTCCCCACTATTGATATTCCTAACAGATTCGGTAATGAAAGAAAGGACAATGAAGATAACTATTTGGAACACCTTTCTTTTGCTAAAGCAAAACAAATATACGGGGAATTGCTTCCTGAAGATGTGACTGACAGACTTCGATTTGAACTGGAAATTATCACGAAAAGAGGAGCTTCTGGCTATTTCCTCTTTCTGCAAGATGTAGTTAATACCGCTCAATCAGAGCTTGGCGTTTGGGTCGGTCCTGGACGTGGCTCTGCTGCTGACAGCCTTGTATGTTATTGTTTGGGGATTACTAAAATAGACCCATTGAAACATGACCTGCTTTTCGAACGGTTCCTTAGTATAGATGGCACGATGTTTCCAGACATAGACATAGACTTCGATGATGAAGGCAGGGAACGTGTTATTGAATGGCTTCAGCAGAAATATGGCAAGGAATGTTGTGCTCATATTGTTTCGTTCAGCAAATTCTCAACTGCAAATGCTTTCAGTACTGTTGCACGAGTGAATCAACTGCATACTCCTGAGACAATGGCCATAAATGAATATTTTTCGTCACGTTATGTTTATTCCTGGCGTCCGATTAAGGATGTCATAAAAAATGGACCAAAGTTACAAAAGGTAATTCAAAATGCTGGAGCTCCTTTGAATAACGCCATTCAAAATGCTGCTGTATTGGAGCGAAAAATCAGTGGCCTGGATGTTCATGCTTGTGGATTTATAGTTGCTAATGAACCAATATCAAACTGGGTACCCATTTCTACTTTTTGTATTGAGGATTCCAATGGCAACGATAAGAGATTGAGATGTGTCCAATATGAGGGAATGCGAGTGGAATCATCTGGTCTTATAAAGTTTGATTTCCTCGGACTGAAGACATTATCCCAAATGAGAGACATTTGTAAGCTTATCCAAGCTCGGGAAAACGAGAATTTCAATATTGATATGATTCCGATTGATGATGAGAATACTATGATGCTGTTTCAAACTGGTCAAACTGAGGATGTTTTTCAGTTTGATTATCAAGGGATGCAAAAGTATTTACGAGAGCTTTATCCCACATGCTTCGAGGATTTAGTACTCTTGAATTGTATGTATCGGCCAGGCATAATGGAAGATATACCAACTCTCATCAAGCAAAAAAAATCAAAGAAAGGAATAAAGTACATCATTCCTTGTATGGAAAAGTACCTTCACAATACTTATAGCTTCATTGTTTATCAGGAACAGTTGATGATGCTTTCTCGCTTGATTGCTGATTTTAGCAGAGGTGAGAGTGACCTGTTGAGAAAAGCCCTCGGAAGAAGAAAAACAGATGTACTCTCTGTTCTGAAACCAAAATTCATAGAAGGTGGAATGAAGAATGGACATAAAAAGAATGCTCTTGAAAAGGTCTGGAATGAGATGGAGCGTAAAGGAATTTATGCTTTTAATAAGTCTCATGCCGTTTGCTACACTTGGCTGGCCTATCAAATGGCTTACTTGAAAGCCAATTATTCAATAGAGTTCAGACAAGTCATCGAGAAGTATAATTCAGACTAATTACATTATTTTTTGTAGTTCAGCATGTAGATATTTCGTAAATAAATCTATTGATAATGGAATTTCCTTTGACCTCTGCCACCAGTTGGCGGAGGTCTTGGTTTTCTTTGCAACATAATTCTTTTGAATATGGGAAAAGTAGAGAAATATGAGAAGTTGAACAAACCTGGATTATGGTTTGTATGTTCGGGACAACCAACTACCGAACTTAAACAGTACATATATGATTTTGCTGTAGAATCTGGGGTGCCTATTGTGGTCTATTCTGGTATTCCGAAAAAGGAAATACAGAATGCAGTCATTGATCTTATAAAAACGAAATGCATAGAAAACGCTGAAAACGAAAATGAAAGAGATTGGTTGGAACAGGAAATGACGGAATACGATAATCACGGTTTCTTTTGGTATCCTGAAGAATTAAACGATTTTATTCCGAATGGCTCTTTTTGGCGTAACTATGTTTGCTTTGATGAATTCAAGATTCTTTCGTTCACAAACTGCTTTTCTAACTTATACCTTATAGATAACTTGTCAGAGCTATGGCTTGATGAAGAAGATAGTTTATCACAAGATTTGATTTCGAAAAGAATCGGAGGGACAGGTTTTTGATTCTTCCCCTGATTCATTCCGATATTTAATAAAGCAGGCTGAAGTCGATATAACTTCAGCCTGCTTTATGCTTATAGGTTATCGCTTGTAGAGCGTAACGCGAACTTACTTTTTTGTCCAAGTTTGGGTCTCGTAGAACATGGTGAGGTAACCGCGAACTTTCAAGTTGTTGCCGTCGAGCCAGATGGAACACTTATAGGTCTTGCCGTTCTTGGGATTATAGATCTTTCCGCCTTCCCACTTGTCCTTTTTCTTGGTGAGACCAGTCAGTATGTAAACGTAGCCAGGTTCTTTGTTGAAGTTCATTTTTTACAAACAAATATGTTTATTTACAGATGACTTCGTTCGAAAGTACTCTTGTTCCTCCTTGTCTTAACTCTGAGGTGTTAATTCGGATGTCGCAATCTACTACGAAAATGGTGTTGGATTTGTTGGAGCGAATCACATTTTCGTCGTGCATATCGCTAAGGTAAATATCAGGAGTGGCATAGGTCCAATTGCGAGGATTTTTGAGTTCGAAGCCCATTTGACGCATATAGTCTGCAATCTCTTCATCGCTAACAGGTTGTCCATCAATGAAAGGTTGCTCTACGATAATCTTAAATTCTCCGTTCTTGTCGCGACCAAAGCCAAGAACAGTCAGTCGTGTTTCAGGGAAATAGGTATTATGAAGTGCTATGCGGTCGAGGGCAAAAATGGGTTGGATAAAGTAATCGAGGCCAATGGACTTAATCAGCGTAGAGCCATGATCATAAACCTTTGCTTCGCCACCCTCAGCAATCTGTTCGCCTAGAACTTTGGGCAATTGTTCATCTACACTATCGGTCCATACTCCGACGGCTTTTGCCCATCGTTCAATTACACTCTCTTGCTGCGCTCCAAGTTGGCACTCTCTTTGGTAGTCGCTGAGTGCTGACGAATCCTGGCTATCTGAGCCAGCTTCTGCTCCCGCGAGCAAGGATGCAATGACATTTGTTGCACCTCCCGCTGCGCAGCCATGCTGTTCCTGCGGTGAAAATCGTTGATAAACCAACCGTCCGCTAATGAATTGTTCTGCATAACTATCAAGTTTTTGCAGACCCTCAGACGTAAAGCCCTCTGCAATAATAGTGTGGACGGATGCCCAAAAGTCTGCATTGTTCATATTCAATCCGATTTTGCTGCAAATATACAACTTTTTTTCGAAACGTCCAAAATGTCGTTACTTTTTTGTCCAGGTCTGGGTCTCGTAGAACATGGCAAGGTAGCCGCGGACCTTCAGGTTGTTGCCGTCGAGCCAGATGGAACACTTGTAGGTCTTTCCGTTCTTGGGGTTGTAGATCTTTCCGCCTTCCCACTTGTCCTTTTTCTTGGTGAGACCAGTAAGAATGTTGACACCAACAAGTTTGCGACTCTGTAAGTTCTTGTCAGGATTGTGGACGTCGAGCTGGCCGTCGCCTTTCTTCAGCCAGACGATCTTACCATTCAGTTTGTCACCACTCTGGTAAATCTCCACCTGAGAATCACCACCTTCTGTTACCCACTTACCAACAACGCTCTGAGCGTATCCTGCTACTGATATCATTGCCAGCACTAAACAAATGATTACTTTCTTCATATTGTTATTCATTTAGTTTCTACTTTACCTATTTATATTATAGCAAAAGGGTGTGCCCTCTATTTTGACACACCCCCATTTTAGTCTCAAATGTTTCCTACAATCAGGCTTCCGCCATTCTCGGGAATCGTGATGGTCACCTGTTGCTTCTTATTCTGCTTCACCGTCTTGACACTACCTGCCAAATTGGGGTCGCTAGCATATTTAGGATCATCAGCGTAGACTGTCAACTGGGTGTCTTTGGCGAACATGGGCAATGTGATAGTCTTCTTCAGCGGTTGCTTCTCAGCATTGATACCGGCGATGTACCAGGTATTGCCAGCACGACGGGCGATGATGGCATACTTGCCAGGATAGCCGTCGATGAAGCGAACCTCGTCCCAATTGGTAGGTACCTGCTTCATGAAGTCGATGGCCCAGGCGGGAGCATCCTCTAAGTTGTTAGGCGCCATAGCAAAGTGCTGGACGCTGCTCTGGAAGAGGACGGCAGTAGCCAAAGCATAGACATCGCTGGTACGGCGATAGGTACCACGGTCATTACTGGTGCTGTAGCGTTTGTTAAGGGCTGAACCGCCAAAGTCCATTGAAGCTACCGTGTTGCGGATAAAGGTATGGGTACAACCGTTCTTGGCCTCTGCGTCACAGGCACCCTGTCCGAAATGGAGGTTCTCAGAAGCCAATACAGCTTCGGCAGCTACAAAGTTAGGATACATACGCTCCCAACCACGAGGCAGGGTGCATCCGTGGAAGATGACCTGCAAGCCAAAGTCGTTGGCATCAGTCAGAATGTCCTCGTAGAGTTGCATCATGGGCTGCTTGTCGCCACCGAAGAAGTCGACCTTGATACCTAAGATGCCGTTATCCTGCATCCACTTCATCTCCTTGCGACGAGCTGTCGAGCGGTCCATCTTGAAGCGAGGGCCCTGTGGGGCATCGTTCCATGTGCCGTTGCTGTTGTACCAAAGGAAGAGGCCTACGCCCTTCGTCTTGGCATAGCGAGACAATTCAGCGATACGGTCGTAGCCAATTTGTGTGTCCCAAAGGGCATCGACCAATACAGAGCGATAGCCCAGGGCAGCAGCAAAATCAACGTACTCTTTCTGTTCCTTGAAGTTGCAACTGTTGTCCATTCTGATAATCCACGACCATGTGCCCTTACCGTAGGTGTAAGTTTTCGAAGCCTTGTATTTGGGCTGTACGAGGTCGTTGGCTATTGTAGTCTCGACAATTGGAGCCAGCGTCGTACCAATGGTCATAGTGCGCCACGGAGTGAGGGCTGGCAAGGAAACGGTGGCAGTAGTAGTGCCATAGCCATTCATCTCTCCCTGCTGGGGGAAGCCGATGCTGTATTTGGTGCCGCCGTTATTCATCAGTCGGCAACCGACATAATTACCATCGGTGCCAGTTTCAGAAATAATCACCCAACCGGCAGTGGTCTTGAACAGGCAAGGGAAGGTGTAGCCTTCGCCCCAGCCGTTCTTACCCATTTGGTCGTCCCAGAAATACGATGTCTCATAGCTGGGAGCGGTGCGTGCGAAACCACCCATGGGCTTTGATTGCGGACAGAGGAAGGTCGTGGTACCGTCAGGCAGTATGAAGCTGCTGGCTTCGCCCTCTACGACAGCACTCATCATATCGCGCTTTTGGGCATAAATCTTGTAGCGGTAAGCCACGTCGCGACCCGTTACACGGAAGATGATGTCGAGGGCAGGTTTTCCTTGTTTCTCAAACTGGCAGACAGCCTCGGTAGCCTCGTAGCTGACGTGGCTCTGCTTGATGGTTTGCAGTGAATAATCGTCCTTGAAGGTGCTGACCTTGCAGTCCTTTAGGGTTAGTCCCTGTGTGAGGTCGCCGAAATTCATCTTCACGCCCAGTGGTGAGCGTTCAATAAACACGGTCCCATTTAATGTAACCTGATATGCAGGGTGTCCGCCTTCGTCGTTTACGGTGACGGCCATAGTACCATCAGGACTCTGGAATGTTTTCTCAGTTGCTTGCGCTGTCAGCAGGCATAAGGTCATTGCTGCAGCAATCATCATTCGTTTCATCATACTTTAAGTTAACTATTATTACTTCTTACATCTCACTTCATACACCTGTCCCGCAGTTGTATCCAAGTCGTACTCATAAACCTTACGGATAGGCAGGATTGACAGCGACTTCAGTTCAGAAGACTGTAATGGCTGCTTGATATTAGCAGGTGCCAACAGCAGGTTAGGACAGTCACCCTTGGCCTCGTTTAATACAACACTCTTTGGAGCTTTGACCAGTTGCAGGGGAACATACGAACGGATGCGCAGTGTGCCACCAATAGTAGAACGTACTACTGCGGAACGAAGTTCAGCTTCGTTCCATACTTCGTCAACCACGAAACCGCCACGAGCCCTCAGACCTTTCACTTCACCAGTTTTCCAGTCGTCAGGTAGAGCAGGCAACAGGTGTACGGCACCATCGTGGCTCTGCAACAGCATCTCGCAGATACCTGCTGACACGCCGAAGTTGCCATCAATCTGGAAGGGAGGATGGGCATCGAACAGATTGGGGTAGGTACGTCCATCAGGATACTGTCGGGCAGCACGATCATCGGGCAGTAACTTTAACATGTTCTTGATAATCTGGAAGGCATGGTTGCCGTCGAGCATACGAGCCCAGAAGTTCGTTTTCCATCCTAAGCTCCAACCAGTAGCCATATCGCCTCGCTGATTCAAGGTGTTGGCAGCAGCGGTAAACAGGTCGGGATGGCTATAGGGCGATATCTGGTTAGAAGGATAAAGACCATAGAGATGTGAGATGTGGCGATGCTGGTCCTTGGGGTCGTCAGCATCGATAAGCCACTCCTGCAATTGTCCGTAGCGACCTATCTGCATGGGGGGTAGGTTGGCAATCTGGAACTTCAGGTTGGCGGCAAACAGACTATCCTTGCCTAAAGCCTGTGCGGCAAGCAAAGCCTGTGATAGCACATCGAAGGCAATTTGGTTGTCCATCGTCGAACCAGCACACACATTCGTTCCCTTGCCACGTGGCCCATGTTCAGGCGAAACGGTGGGTACAGTCATCAACCAGCCGGCAGCCTGCTTGATTTCACCTGCGGTGGGGTAGGTCTGCATATAGTCGAGCAGGAATTCTGCAGCACCCTTCATCACAGGATAGTATTTGGTCAGGAAATCCTTATCACCCGTATAAAGATAATGTTGCCAGATATGAGTTGTCAGCCATGCGCCGCCTGTAGGGAACATACCCCAAGGCGTGCCGTCCACAGGACCGGCAATACGCCATAGGTCGGTGTTGTGGTGAGCTACCCAACCCTTACAACCATACATCTCCTTGGCAGTTTTAGCACCTGTCTCGCTCAGTTCGCGTGTCATCTCGAACAGGGGCTGCTGCGTTTCCGCAAGATTTCCTACGAGGGCAGGCCAGTAGTTCATCTCGGCATTGATATTAATTGTATATTTTGAATCCCACGGAGCGTTCATCTTGTCGTTCCATACGCCTTGCAGATTGGCGGGCTGGCCACCAGGCTGGCTCGATGAAATCAGTAAATAGCGACCGTATTGCATCATCAGCGACACCATGTCGAGGTCAGTGCCGTCGAAAGCCCCCAAGCGTTCATCGGTGGGTTTGCTAGATGCTCTAGAGTCTCTAGAATCTCTAGATAAATCCAGCGACACACGATTATATTGTTCCTGATACTTCTTGATATGGTCAGCCAACAGTTGCTTGTATGGCTTGCCCTTCAAGCCGTCCAACGTTTCATTATTCTTCTTGACAGGATTGCCACTTATGTTGTGATAGTTCACAAAGTTGGTGGCGGCAGTAATATAGAGAGTGGCAGTAGTAGCATCTTCCACCTCCAATGAATGAACCTTATGCTCTATTTTACCATCGGTTTCAACGCTGATGCGGCACTCGGCTTTCAGACCGGCCTTAATGCCTTCTTGCTCCACACCGTCGACAACGGCAGCCAGCTCGTTGACACTAACGCCTTCACGTTCTTTGACTACGAAAACTTGTGCTTTCAACTGAGAGGAAAAGTCCACGTCGAACTCCAGTTTCTTCTTTTTATTGGCCTTTAGCTGCACGATGATGACGTTGTCGACCTGTGAGGCAAAGACGGTGCGTTCGTACTTCACATTATTATATATATAAGAGGTGGTCGCCAGCGCATTGCCTAAATTCAGTTCGCGACGGAAGTTGCTGACGTCTTTATGATCCAACTTCAGCTTAATGCTACCTAAAGGCAGGAAACGCATGCCGTGAGGACCTTTGATGAAATGACGGTCAATCAGTTTCGAGGCTTCGTTTTCCTTGCCTTCAAAGATGAGACGACGAACCTCAGGCAGGGCTGCTAACGACTCTTTTGAGTTGTTATCATGGGGCGAACCGCTCCAAAAGGTTTCTTCGTTCAGCTGAATCTCCTCAGTCTCCGTACCGCCATAGACCATTGCTCCGAGAGAGGAATTGCCTATAGGCAGAGCCTCCAGCCAGTGGGAGGCAGGCTTGTTATACCACAGTTTGTGTTGTTGTGCACTCATCGCCATAGTCACCAAGACCATAGAGGCGATACAAATCAGTTTTTTCATATTTTAAGGGTCGTTATTATGTTATAGAGCGCAAAATTACAAAAAAAATGTTGCAGGGCAAAGGAAATATGTTTCTTTTTGTTGCTAACTTAATGAATTAATACAACTTTTTAAGTAAGACAATCAAATGTCAACAAGAAAAATCTCTGCAAAAGTGTAATAAATATAAAAAAACAAGGAATTGTTTGGATGAATCCGAAAATTTTTCGTAACTTTGCAACCGAATATTCGAATATTAAACAATAGTTAACTAAAATCATTAGGAAAAATGAAGAAAATGTATTTAATGAGAGGCATGGCCGCACTGGCTGTGGGTCTTGTTGCTGCTAGTTGTAACAAGACGGAATTCGACCAAACCGCTTACCAGCAGGCCAAAGTGCAGGAGTCGGAAGAGAGTTTCTTGAATAATGTTATGGCAGGTCAGGAAATTGACCCTAACCAAACATGGAGTACTACTAACAGCGTGAGTGTCACAGTGACACCCCGAAAGGATGGTGCTTTGAAGATTTATGCAGCTAATCCTATCGGTAATGTTGTGGCTCCGCTTTACACTGCTAATGTAGTAGCTGGCCAGGAGACTACGTTTACGGTTGCAAAACCAGTTGATGCCAAAATGCTTTATGCGGCAGTGCTTGATGCTGATGGCTTGATTGCCGACCAGCTTGCATTTGATGCTACTGAGACTTCAATTACTGTAGACATGACAGATGGTTCAACTACCAGAGGCATTTCTCGTCGTGCACCACAAGTGCCGACAGCACCAGGCTATGCTACAGAAACAAATCCAATCACTCAACCGAGTAACAAACAGAAGACGGTTGCTGTTGGTGATATGCCTACAAAGGGTAATGCAGCTGCTGTTGTTGATAAAGATGTAACAACGAACTATAATTACAATTACCAAGCGACGGTTTATATCGCTCCAGGCGTCACATTTACTTTTGGAAATGATTGGGAAGGATTTTCTAGTGGCGCTAAAATTTATTTGGGTAGTGGAAGTAAGATTGTTGCTCAGAACCTGAACTTAGGCAACAACACCGTATATATGGCCAGTGGAAGTAAGATAGTCATTGCTTCTGGCAAAAACTTATCTTTAGGCAACAACACCGTTATATATAACGATGGTGGAACTATAGAGGCAAATGACATCAGTCTTGATGGCGCTACACTTTGGAACAAAGGTACCATCACTCTTTCTAATGGTATGTGGTATAGTGCCAATAATGCAGCTTATGTATATAACTCAGGTACCATTTCCGCTTACAATGGTTGCTCACTGAACAAGAATGGTATTTTGTGGAACGAGGGAACATTTACCTCAACTAATGGTAATCTCGCTTCTGAAGCAGCTGACAATAAGTCTACTGCACCGTATATTTATAATAGTGGTACAATCAGCACTCAAAACATGAATTTGAATAAGTATGCCGTACTTTGGAACAATGGTATTACCACAGTTGCACATGATCTCAAGGGAGGCAATGACGAAACCCAAATATATAATGCAGTAGGCCACAGTATTACTGCAGCATCCTTTGAGTTTAACAACAATAACCAATTGCTTTGGAATGATGGTACTGTGACCATCAACGGAGCGATTAATATTTATAACAGCAATGCTGCTGTGATGAACCATGGTACTCTTAATGGTGCGTCGTTTGATGGTAAAGCTGGTGCCAAGTTCTACAATGCTGTAGGTTGCACCGTAAATATTTCAGGTTTGACGGAAATAAAGAACAGTAATTCACCTTGGCTGAACGATGGTACTTACAATTCTGGTACGTTTAAGGTAGATGATGGTGGTAACCAAGTATTTAATAACTGCCGCTTGAACGTTACAAACACATTCTATATGGGTGAAAATAATGGCAGCCGCTTCGTACTACAGGGCGATGCCTCAGTTGTTTGCAATAACTTCGAATGGACTGGTGATAACTACTTCTGGATGGCTGGTGGTTCATTGGTGAAGGTTGCCAATACGCTGAAGTTTAACAATGATGACTATGGCTATGGCTTCTACAACACCACTGGCGAATATTCTGTCATATCTGCCAAAGCCATCACGACCGATTCTCCGAATACACAGTGGAGAGCGTGGTATGAAGGCAAGATTTATGTAGATACTGATGAACACTTTGATTACGTAAAGATTAACGATGGTCAGAAGAATATGTATACTACCGAGGATGTAGTATTTACCAAGAAACAGGGTACAGCTCCCGTCAGCTGGGAAGAGTCTACTTGTAGACCAGCTTACAAGGGTAATAAGACGGATCCGGATCCTATTATGTATTACTACTATGCATTCGAGGACCTTGGTGCAATTGGTGACTTCGACTTCAATGATGTTGTGCTTCGTCTGAGTGCGCCTGAGAATGGCATTTCTACTGTGCAGTTGTGTGCTGCTGGTGGTACGCTGCCTGTTCAGGTTGTTTATAATGATGCTAACGTAGGTAGAGAAGTTCATACAGAGTTTGGTGTAGATGTTAGTACGATGGTGAATACAGGTTACGAAACAAAAGCTTTTGTAACGTTGGGTACAGTGACTATCGCAGCCGATGCTGACATGGCCAACCTGCCTTTCGGTATCGTGGTAACAGGTAACGATGGTTCAAGTGTCAAAGTTACTCGTGAGGTTGAACATACGGGCACTGCTCCGCTGATGATAGTTGTAAGCGGCTACGATACTGGTGATGATGCAGGTAAGTGGTTCTGGGCTCGTGAACGTGTCAACATCAGCATTGCCTATCCGCAGTTTGGTGCTTGGGGTGCTAATGTTCAGAGCAACACTAACTGGTACTGGAATTACACCGATGATAAGGTTTGGAAATACTAAAGTTGACTCATTAAATACATTATTTATATAATATTACGGAGAGAGCGTCTATGTGAATAGGCGCTCTCTTAACTTTTAACTTTTCTCTTAATAAACAGAGGTAACAGTAGGATGCAGATACCAGTCTTTGGCTTTGTTGCGATTGGACGCCCAGCTACCGAAGGCATGATTGATTTCACGGTAGGCACCAGTGATGAGACCATTCTTGGCTGTACCGATGATAGTGCCCTCCAGTGGCCAACGGAAGTTGGCAGTGGGGATGCAAAGTGCCCAAGTCATGTGCCCACTGTCTTGTGTTCCGCAGTCGAACAGCACATTGGCGAATTTCTGATTATAGGTATGCGTTTCCCATGTGGCCCCATTATAATTAGTCACGATGAACGGGTCAATTTCCAATAGTGAGAAGTTGTTGAGCAACGCAGTTGCATTCTCTTTGAAGGTAACAATATAGGTCTTCACCATTGGATTAATCTGACGTGTGTCCTCACTATAGGTGCTGGTAACATTAATCTTGTAGTTAACGAGTGCACCGATATTGTCTGTCTGATTGTGAATCATAATCCATGAAGCATTTTCAAACAGACGGATAACAGCCTCACCATTCCGCCCTTCTTGCAATGTTTCCGTATTTTCCATCAGATAACGATGGGCAGGATAGCCTTCGTCCCATACCTTACCGTCCTGAATTGTTACACTCTCAATGTCGGAATATTTATAGTTATTAATATGTATAGCGGCTCCAACTAACTTGTCGGCCCCTGTTGCAACCATAGAGACGTTTATCTTTCTCTGATTAGCCTTGTCACCAGGTTGAACGGAGATGCGCAATACGCAATCGTTGAAGTCATAATCGCCAGGTTCCGGATAGTTCTCTTCAAAACAATAGGTGAAGGACTGGTAGTTCAAGGTGTTAGCTGGCTTCGGTATACTAGTGGCATCGGCCATTGATAGACGCGACTCGCTGGTGGTAAACGATTTAATGAGCAGCGAACCGTCAGCCATTTCCAAAGCAGCATAGAAAGTGTTCTGTATTTCTGGGGCAGCAAATATCAAAACATTGTTGCCTACGTTGAAGTCACTTGTCTCAGCCATGATGGCTGCTGATTTGTTGTTGGCAGGATGGTCGGTCAGCACCATCAGTCGAAGGGCATCCTTAGCTGAGGCTGGTACTGTAATGGTTGCTGATCGGCGAGCGGTAAGGTTCCACTGATGCTCCTCGTCAATAGGGTCTATGGGGAATTCCAGCTTAAGGATTTCCTTATAGGTCTCGGCATTAAACATGTCCTTCTTGCACGACATGGTGCTGAAAAGCATCAAAGCCGATAATGCTACAACTATTGTATGTCTTTTATTCATAGTTCTATAAGCCAATATACTGAGTATGATGGGGCAAAAATACTAAAACTCCATGGATAAACGCATAGTCCAGCTTTTCGTTTAATTATTTTTAACTCAATATTCGTCTGATTAGCTTGCTTCAGTTAAGAGGAAAATGACTACCTTTGCAAACAATTATGGTACTGAATTATATTTGGATAGGATTCTTCCTGATAGCTTTTGTGATTGCAGTTGTCAAGTTGTTGTTCTTTGGCGACTACGACGTGTTTCCTGCTATGATGGATTCGACGTTTTCATCGTCGAAAACGGCCTTTGAGATTTCACTTGGTTTAACGGGTGTGTTGTCGCTTTGGTTGGGTGTGATGAAGGTCGGCGAAAAGGGTGGTGTCGTCAATGTGTTGGCTCGCCTGCTGTCGCCTGTTTTCTGCAAGCTGTTTCCTGACATTCCCAAAGGACATCCTGTTACTGGTAGCATCTTCATGAATATTGCTGCTAACATGTTGGGACTGGACAATGCTGCTACACCATTAGGTCTGAAGGCAATGGAACAGATGCAGGAGCTGAACCAGAAGAAAGACACGGCTTCGAATCCTATGATTATGTTCTTGGTGTTGAACACCAGTGGTCTGACACTGATACCTGTGTCAATCATGGTATATCGTGCTCAAATGGGAGCGGCTCAGCCTACGGATATCTTTATTCCCATTCTGTTGGCAACCTTCTTCTCGACCATAGCAGGTATTCTGATTACATCGTTTTACCAGCGTATCAATCTGCTGAATCGTGTGATGCTGTTGACGGTGGGTGGTGCTTGTGCGTTGGTGGCAGGCATTATCTGGACTTTTGCACAAATGCCTCCTGATATGATGAACAAGGTCAGTACTACCGTAGCCAACATCCTATTGATGAGTATTATCGTTGGTTTTATCGTGGCTGGTGTCCGCAAGAAGGTGAATGTCTATGAGGCGTTTATTGAGGGTGCCAAGGATGGCTTTCAGACGGCTGTGCGCATCATTCCCTATCTCGTCGCAATCTTGGTGGCTATCGGCGTGTTCCGTGCCTCTGGTGCTATGGACATGGTAATTGGTGGCTTGCGCTGGTGTGTGGAGTTAACAGGAGCCAATGCCCAATGGGTGGACGCTATGCCCACGGCTTTGATGAAACCGTTGAGTGGTAGTGGTGCCCGTGGTATGATGGTTGATGCTATGACGACATACGGTGCAGATTCGTTTATAGGTCGCCTGTCGTGTGTCTTCCAGGGCTCTACAGATACCACCTTCTATATCTTGGCTGTTTACTTTGGCTCTGTAGGTATTAAGAATACCCGTCATGCTGTGAATTGTGGCCTTTTGGCTGATTTGGCAGGTATCATATCGGCGATATTTATCTGTTACTTATTCTTTGGATAAACTATGGCGAACTTAAAAGGCTTGATGAAGGACACAGCCATCTACGGGCTGTCGAGTATCGTAGGCAGATTCCTTAACTATCTGTTGGTACCACTCTATACGCATTATATGCCTAAAGCATCAGGCGACTATGGTGTGAGTACCAATGTCTATGCTTATGTGGCACTAATTTTGGTGTTATTGACGTTTGGCATGGAAACCACGTTGTTCCGCTTTGCCAATGACGACAAACAGACACTCGAGATAGGGCGTAAGCATAGCGATACCGTGTTTTCGACTGTCATGGCTGTGGTGGGCACATTAACTGTCGTATTTCTGCTGTTGGTCTTTGGCTTGATTGGTCCTATCAGTGATGCCTTAGGTTATGCCGAACATCCTGAATACCTGCAAATGATGGCTGTGGTGGTGGCGATGGATGCTTTGCAGGCCATTCCTTTCAGCTACTTGCGTTACCAGAAACGTGCCATCCGCTTTGCTTCGCTCAAACTGTTATTTATCGCCCTGAATATCGCCCTCAATGTATTCTACTTTGTCGTGTTGGGCAAGACATCTGTTTATTATGTATTCTTTATCAACCTGCTTTGTACGGGATTTATCTCGTTGCTGTTTATCCCCGATTTGATAAAGATTCATTGGCATTACGACGGGCAGTTGCTCAAGCGTATGCTCAACTATTCGTGGCCCATCCTTATTTTGGGTATTGCAGGTATCCTGAATCAGGTAGCTGATAAGATCATCTTCCCATTGGTTTATCCTGATCAGACTCAGGCCAATGTGGAGTTAGGCATCTACGGATCGTGTGTGAAGATTGCTATGATTATGGCAATGATTACGCAGGCTTTCCGTTACGCCTATGAACCCATTGTCTTTGCTAAGAGTAAGGATACCGACAAATCGGAGTATTATGCTTCGGCCATGAAGTATTTCTTGATTTTTACCCTGCTGGCCTTCCTCTGTGTGGTGGGTTGGATGCCACTTCTGCAGTATATCATTGGTGAGGAGTATCGTGAGGGACTGAGTGTCGTACCGATTGTGATGGCTGCAGAAATTATGATGGGTGTCTACTTCAACCTGTCGTTCTGGTATAAACTCATTGATAAGACCATCTATGGTGCTTGGTTTTCGTTGGTTGGCTGTGCTGTGCTGTTTGCTGTCAACATTATCTTTATCCCTAAGTATGGCTATTGGGCCTGTGCATGGGGTGGGGTAGCAGGCTATGGTACGGCTATGGTACTCAGTTATGTTGTTGGCCAGAAGAAGAATCCTATACCGTATCCTATGCGCTCGATGGTTACTTATGTGTTGATGACTGTTATCCTGACAGTGATGATGAATTGGAGTTCAGAACATTTCGACTTTGGCATGACTGGTCAGTTGATTTGCAACACCATCTGTATAATATGTTTTGTGAGCTACATCTTGCATAACGACCTGCCATTGAGTAGTCTCCCTATTATTGGAAAGAAATTTAAGCGATAACACATGATGAAACAACTATTATCAATCTTGTTGTCATTGGTTTTGTCCACATCTTATGCCTCTGACCTCGTCATCAACGAACTGATGGCATCGAATGCAGGTGTAGTGATGAGTCCTGCTACTAATTTTGACAGTTGGATAGAATTATATAATCCCAATTCAACAGCCGTCAACCTTGCAGGTATGTATCTCAGCAACGACGAGAATAACCTCACCCTTTGGAAGATGCCCAGCAACATCGGCAGTGTTCCTGCCAAGGGCTATCTGGTTGTCTGGCTGGGTTCTAATGATATTAAGAGTAATCAGGCACCATTTAAACTCGATTGTGATGGTGGTACCATTTACCTCAGTGACAAGAGCGGACAGCTTATTACCAGTGAGGTATATCCTGAAGCAATGAGCCGTACTGCATACGCTCGTAAAACGGATGGCATTGATGGCTGGGGATGGACATCCACTCCGACTCCAGGCGCGACCAACAAGACGGCTGTCTTTGCCAGTGAACGACTCGATGCACCAGTTGTCAGTACGGGCAGTCAGTTGATGAATGGTCCCCTTTCATTCCATGTGGATATTCCTGAAGGTGCCACGTTGATGTATTCTACTGATGGCACGATGCCTACCTCGATTAATGATGGTTGCAAGGAAAGCAAAGATGGTCAGTTTACCGTTTTGGGTACCACAAACTACGTGTTCCGCCTCTTCAAGGATGGCTTCTTGCCCAGCGTACCCGTTACTCGTAGCTTTATCAAGACAGATAATAAGTATACCATACCCGTTATCTCTATCGTTGGCGACGAACGTTACTTTACTGACCCGATGTGGGGCATTGATGTCAAGGGACAGAATGGTATTACTGGTAATGGCAGCGATGACCCCGTGAACTGGAATCAGCCTTGGGACCGTCCTGTTAATTTCAGCTATATCAGTCCTACGGAGGGTATGCTCTTCAATCAGGATGTCAATATTAGCGTTTCTGGTGGATGGACACGAAGGATTGATCCCCGTTCCATGAAGTTGAAGTCCAACAAAGTGTTTGATGGGCAGAACCGTTTTGACTACGTATTCTTCCCACAAAAACCCTTTATTCGCAGTAAAACCCTGCTGGTACGTAATGGTGGTAATGATGTCTATTCTGGATCACGCTTCATGGACCCAGCACTGGCTACGATTATTCAGCGCTCAGGTATTGACCTTGATGTGCAGAGTTTTTTACAGGTAGCGGAATATATCAATGGCCGTTTCAAGGGTGTGTTAAACCTGCGTGAACCTAATAACGACAAGTTCGTCTATGCCAATTTCGGCTATGACGACGAAGAAATTGATATGTTTGAGAACGACGAGTTTGTGAATGGTACTGATGAGGCCTATCTGCGACTCGTTGATTTGAGCGAACATATTAACGATGCAGGTGTCTATGACCAGGTAAAGGCACTGCTCGATATCGATGAGTTTACCAACTACATGGCTACAGAGCTGTATATCGGCAATGATGACTGGCCAGAAAATAATGTCAAGGCCTATCGCAGCCAGATGGACGGACGTTTCCGTTTTGTATGTTTTGATCTAGACTATGCCTTTAATGCTTGGGACCGTCGTCTGTCCTCACTCGATGACTATAATTATGTAAAGATGGTACGGCTGTTCAAGAATCTGCTCAAGCACGATGCGTATCGCAAGAAGTTCATTGATACTTTCTGTATCGTGGCTGGCAGCGTATTTGAGAAAACGCGTGCTACATCCATCATCAATGAGTTGGCAGATGCCATGCGCCCCATGTCTCAGTATGATGGTATGTTGCCTGATAATTCTGCCAATAAGATGAAGGAAAAACTGGTGACCCGTTTGGACGACATGGCCAGTCAGTTGCAGAAGTACGAGCCTATGCAACTGAGTGGTGTCAAGAAACAGAGCGTAACATTCAGTGCTGATGTTGAAGGTGCCAGCATCTATTTGAATGGTATAGAGGTACCATACGCCTCGTTCAATGGCAAACTCTTCTCACCTGTCCAGATAGAAGCTAAAGCCCCTGCAGGCTATACCTTTGCTGGCTGGCGGAAGTCTTCTGGCTCTTTCGTTCAGGTATTCCCCATGAATGACACATGGAAATACTATGATGGTGGTCAGGCTCCTGCCAATTGGCAGTCAGATGCTTTCAACGATACTTCATGGAAGTCGGGAACAGCTCCTTTAGGCTATAAGATGAATGGTGTAAAGACCACCGTCAGTTATGGCTCTGACTCCCAGCATAAGAATCCCACGACCTATTTCCGCAAGACCTTTACACTGAACACAGCCCCCGATAACAATGATAGCTTCCAACTCAGCTATCAGTTGGATGACGGATGTGTTGTATGGGTCAATGGTCAGGAGGCAGGTCGCGTCAATATGCGTCAAGGCAATGTCAGTTATGAGACATTCTCTTCGACCTATGCTGCCGACGACCCCTTTACTGGTACGATTGACCTGAATCCGTTGCTGTTTAAGAAAGGCAATAATGTCATTGCTGTAGAAGTGCATAATACTAGTTACACCTCTGGTGACTTGTTCTGGGCTGGCGAACTGCAAACTACAGTAGGTGCAAACTCCAACGATGAGACTCTGCCGGATGCTGTTATCAATGTGACGGACGATGCTGTTCGTTTGACTGCGATGTTCACTCCATTATCAGCTGATGAGCGTGCAGCAAAGGGACTTCACCCTGTGTGTGTCAACGAGGTGAGTGCCGCCAATGGCATTTATGTCAACGAATATTTCAAGCGTAACGACTGGGTGGAACTGTATAACACTACCAATCAGCCTATTGATGTGGAAGGTATGTATCTCAGCGATAATGCCAAGAAGCCTAAGAAGTATCAAATCACCAAGGGAGACTCTCAGGCATCGACTATCATTCCTGCTCATGGCTACCTCATTATTTGGTGTGATAAACTTGATCCGCTGACACAGTTGCATGCCTCGTTTAAATTGGATGCCAATGGTGGTGACGTTCTGCTGACGGCTGCCGATGAGTCATGGACGGATCAGATGACATATACAACCCATAATAGTGACCAGACGGTAGGTCGCTATCCTGATGGTTATCCTCAGGTATTCGTTATGAATGTGCCAACCATTGCGAAGGCCAACATCACGTCATCGTATCTCTCCGATATCACTAACGAACAGACGACTGGTATCGTCAATGTGACCACAAACATCCGTCGTGAATCACAGCAGATATATAATTTGAACGGTCAGATGGTAAAGGGTGCTTTGGCTCCTGGCATCTACATCATAAACGGACGTAAGGTCGTTGTAAAGAGAAAATGAATAATTAAGAAAAATAAGTAATCTATGAAGAAAAGAATTCTGTTGGCTCTTTTAGCGCCATTTATAATGGCTACTGCCCATGCCGATGAAGGCATGTGGACACTTTATAATTTACCTGATGCTATCTATGAGCAGATGAAGCAGTATGGCTTCCAGTTGTCTAAGGAACAGTTGTATCAGACCAACGATGCTGTCAAGAATGCCGTTGTCAATTTTGGCGGTTTTTGCTCAGGTGTCGTGGTATCGCCAGATGGACTCGTATTCACCAATCACCATTGCGGCTTCGATGCTATCCGTCAGCATTCTACCGTAGAGCACGACTATATGTTGAATGGCTTCTATGCCAAGAGTTTTGCCGAGGAGCTGCCTAATGAAGACCTGTTCGTCAGTTTTATGATAGAGCAGAAGGACGTGACCGATGAGCTGAACCGTTTGGGTATGGACAAGCTGAAACTCAAGGAAGTGGAAGAATTCGTCGATTCTATCGAGAACGCATGGCAGAAGGAAATGCGTCAGAAAGACTCTACGTTGCGTGTCGAGGTCAAGCCCTTCTACGAGGGTAACAAGTACTATATGACCACCTACCGCGATTTCAACGATGTACGTCTGGTATTCACCGTACCTAAGTCGATGGGTAAATATGGTGGTGAGACCGACAACTGGATGTGGCCCCGTCAGACGTGCGACTACTCTGTGTTCCGCATCTATGCTGACCCGAAGACTAATGGTCCTGCCGAGTATTCTAAGGATAATGTGCCCTACCATCCCAAATCGTGGGCTCCTGTCTCGTTGCAGGGCTACAAGCCTGGCGACTTCTGTATGATTATGGGTTATCCTGGCTCTACCAGTCGTTATCTCAGCAGTTATGGTATTCAGGAACGTCGTGATGCCATCAACAGCCCTCGTGTGCAGGTTCGTGAAGTAAAACAGGAAGTGATGTTGCGCCACATGCGGGCTTCTGAGGCTGTGCGTATCATGTACGAGTCGAAGTATGCCAGCTCCAGCAACTATTGGAAGAACTCTATCGGTATGAACAAGTGTATTGATAGTATTGGACTCATCAGGCAGAAACAGCTGTTCGAGGCTAAGATTCGTTTGTGGCAGGATTCGACAGGTTATCTGAAGGGTAAACTTGACTTCGGCAAGTTGTCTGATCTCTACCAAAAGCGTATGAAGTTGACGCGTTTACGCACCCTGTTCAGGGAAACCTTCTTCTCCTTCGACGACGAATTAACCTCACGTGCTTGGCGCAGTAACTGGGGTATGAAAGTCGAAGGTCCCAAGGACAAGCCTCAAAAGCAGTACTTCAAATTCGACGATAACAGCAAGGAATGGGATGAGGCTACTGATTGCGAACTTCTCGCTACACTGATTCGTAACTATCGACTGCAGGTTGACAGCGACTATCTGCCAGACTTCTATCAGACCATCGACAAGCAGTTTCATGGTGACTATGCTGCCTACGTGAAGGCTCTGTATAAGAAGTCTGTGCTGATGAAGAGCGGCAAACCCATCTATTTCAATAAGAAGAACTACAACAAAGACTTAGGTGTTCAGTATGGCCTTTCAATTAGTGAGATTATGGCTAAGATTAATGCTGACCGCCGACAGATGAGCTATGATATTGCAGAACAGGAGAAGTTGCTCTGCGATGCCGTGTTGCGTATGGAAATGGATATGCCCAACTATTCAGATGCTAACTTCACCATGCGTATGACGTACGGACAGATTGGTGAGTACACGCTGGGTGGACGTCCTTCTGGTTACTATACCACAGCCCGTTCATTGTGGGAGAAGATGCAGATGGCCGATAATAATTTTGAATACTTTGCAGAACCTGTGATGCACGAATTGATGTCGCAGAAGGACTTTGGCCGCTATGCCGATAAACTGACGGGTACCATGCAGCTCTGTTTCCTGTCTAATAATGATATCACGGGTGGCAATTCCGGCTCGCCCATCTTCAATGGCAAAGGTGAACTTTTGGGCTTGGCTTTCGATGGCAATTGGGACAGTCTGGCCAGCGATATTTTCTTCGATCGTCAGTTGGCACGTACCATCAATGTTGATGTGCGTTTCATGCTGTTTATGATGGATCGTTGGGGACATGCCGACCGTTTGTTGCAGGAAATCAATGCAAAGTAATTAAAAAACCATAATTATTTAGGGATTTTTCGTTCCTTTATATAATAATGTGTACCTTTGCATCCAATTTGCAAACGATTGCAAGATTTTATATTTTTTTAGATGTTTTAATTCAAGATGAACGTAATTACGAAAAGTATTCAGTTGCCTGATGGAAGAACCATCACAATTGAGACCGGGAAAGTGGCAAAGCAGGCCGATGGCAGTGTAATGCTCCGCATGAACAACACTGTACTGCTGGCTACTGTTTGTGCCGCAAAAGATGCAGTTCCCGGAACCGATTTCATGCCTCTGCAGGTTGACTACAGAGAGCAGTACGCCGCCGCAGGACGTTTTCCTGGCGGTTTCACCAAGCGCGAGGGTAAGGCCTCTGACAATGAGATTCTGACGAGCCGTCTGGTTGACCGTGTGCTCCGTCCGCTGTTCCCCTCTAACTATCACGCAGAAGTTTATGTCAACGTAATGCTGTTCAGCGCCGATGGTGTTGACCAGCCCGATGCTTTGGCAGGTTTTGCAGCATCAGCAGCGCTGGCATGTTCAGATATCCCCTTCGAATGCCCCATTTCTGAGGTGCGCGTAGCCCGTATCAATGGCGAGTACGTCATAGATCCTACCTTCGAGCAGATGAAGGAGGCCGATATGGACATCATGGTTGGTGCCTCTGCTGAGAACATCATGATGGTAGAAGGTGAGATGAAGGAAGTTTCTGAGCAGGATCTGCTCGGTGCCCTGAAGGCTGCTATGGACGCTATCAAGCCTATGTGTGAGCTGCAGGCTGAGCTGAGCAAGGAACTGGGCAAGGATCTGAAGCGCGAATATGATCACGAAATCAATGATGAGGCACTGCGTGAGCGCATGAACAAGGAGCTGTACCAGCCCGCCTACGACATCACTAAGCAGGCTCTCGAGAAGCACGCCCGTGCTGAGGCCTTCGAGAAGATTCTGGCTGACTTCAAAGAGAAGTTCTTGGCTGAGGTTCCTGAGGATTCAGAAATCTCCAAGGAAGACTACGAGGCTATGATGGACCGCTACTACCACGATGTAGAGCGCGACGCTATGCGCCGTTGCATCCTCGACGAGGGTATTCGTCTCGATGGTCGTAAGACTGACGAGATCCGTCCTATCTGGTGTGAGGTTTCTCCGCTGCCCATGCCTCACGGAAGTTCTATCTTCACCCGTGGTGAGACCCAGTCTCTGACGACTGTGACCTTGGGTACCAAACTTGACGAGAAGCTGGTTGACGATGTGCTCGATAAGAGCTATCAGCGCTTCCTGCTCCACTATAACTTCCCACCCTTCTGTACCGGTGAGGCTAAGGCTTCACGTGGTGTAGGTCGTCGTGAGATTGGTCACGGACACCTCGCTTGGCGTGGTCTGAAGGAGATGATTCCTGCTGACTTCCCCTATACCGTTCGTGTCGTATCTCAGATTATGGAGTCTAACGGTTCTTCATCAATGGCTACCGTCTGTGCTGGTACGCTGGCTCTGATGGACGCTGGTGTTCCCATGAAGAAGCCTGTTTCAGGTATTGCCATGGGTCTGATCAAGAACCCCGGAGAAGAGAAGTACGCTGTATTGAGCGATATCCTTGGCGACGAGGACCACTTGGGTGATATGGACTTCAAGACCACTGGTACACGTGATGGTCTGACCGCTACCCAGATGGATATCAAGTGCGACGGTTTGTCGTTCGACATTCTGGAGAAGGCTCTCATGCAGGCTAAGGCTGGTCGTGAGCACATTCTGAAGTGCATCACCGATACCATTGCTGAGCCACGTCCTGAGCTGAAGCCCCATGTACCTCGTATCGAGGCCTTCGAGATTCCGAAGGAGTTCATTGGTGCTGTCATTGGCCCGGGCGGAAAGATTATCCAGCAGATGCAGGAGGATACCGGTGCTACTATCACCATCGATGAAGAGGATGGCGTTGGTAAGATTCAGGTCAGCGGTCCTAACAAGGAGAGCATCGACGCTGCTATCGCTAAGATCAAGGCTATCGTCGCTATTCCTGAGGTTGGCGAGGTTTACGAGGGTACCGTTCGCAGCATCATGCCTTACGGTTGCTTCGTAGAGTTCATGCCTGGCAAGGACGGTTTGCTGCACATCTCTGAGATTGACTGGAAGCGCCTCGAGACCGTCGAGGAGGCTGGCATCAAGGAAGGTGACAAGATTACCGTTAAGTTGCTGGAGATTGATCCTAAGACTGGTAAGTTCAAGCTCTCACACCGTGTACTCATCGAGAAGCCCGAGGGTTATCAGGAGCGTCCTGCACGTCCTGAGCGTCGTGAGCGCCCAGAGCGTGGTGAGCGTCGCGACCGTGGCGAGCGCCGTGATCGTGGTGAAAGAGGTGAGCGTCGTCCCCGTCCTGAGCGTGGCGAGCGTCGTGAACGTACCGAAGAGTATCACGAGCCCACCAACGAGCCCAAGGATTTCACTGACGAACTCGACAAAATGGACTTCTAAATAGAAGTAGAAATCACTATAGCTATTCGCCAGCTCATCAGTCAGATTGGGCTGGCGATTAGCATTTATAATGAGATAATATAATGAAAATCATACTAACAATTCTGCTGCTGTCATTCTTTGCAACCAGTAGCTTTGCGCAAGGCACATTGGAGGACTACAAACGAGCTAATGCCGTACGGGTCAATTATTCATGGAAGATGGCCAATGGCGATGTCAACGTCCACCGTATGGGCGATAGTCATCGCTTCTGGTATTCCGTTTGGGACGGACGGCAGATGGTGTATAAGGAGGTGGATGCCGACAGCAACAAAGTCACTGTGTTGCCTGAGAATCCTGAGCCGCCACGTCAGCAGCCGCCTCGTCGTCAGCGCAGACCACAACACTACTGGTCGGAAGTGCCTGACGAGAAACGTGGTTGGCAAGTGTCGCCCGTTGACAGTATGCTCGTTGTGTTCCATCGTGACAACAATCTGTGGACGCGTCGTGGTCAAGAAGAAAAGCCGTTGACTACCGATGGCGATTCTGTTGGCTATTATTCGGGCTGGGGCTCGTTCTCGCCCGATGGCCGTTATTATGCTACCGTTCGCATCACACCAGCCCCCAAGCGCTACATCTACTATGTTGAAGCAATGCCGCGTGACGGTCACCAACAGGTAGAATATGGAGCCGTAGAGCCCCTACTACACAAACAGGAATATGCCAAACCAGGCGATTCGTTGGACTATCGTGTGCCGGTAGTGGTGGAAATAGCTACAGGCCGCCTGGTCAATCCCTCTACTGAACTATTCCGACATCAGTATCATGTGTCGGCTCCCCACTGGGATAGTAATAGCCGTACGCTGACCTTTACCTTCAATGAACGTGGTCATAAGACCTATCGACTCTTGGAACTGGATGCTGAGACGGGTGCTGTGCGAACGCTCATCGAGGAGACCAACGAGAAGTACGTCAACTATAACCGCCTTTATCGCCACGACTTCCGTGACAGCCGTCGTATTCTGTGGACCAGCGAACGCGACGGTCGCAATCATATTTATTTGTATGACAGACAGAAAGCTCGTTTGATCCGTCAGGTGACGAAAGGCGAATTCTATGTGCGTGAGATACAGCATGTTGACGAGAAAGCTGGTGTGGTCTACTTCTCTGCCAACGGTATGAACAAGACGGAAGACCCTTACCTTATTCATTATTATAAGATAGGACTCGACGGACGCCATCTTGTTTGTCTGACCCCTGAGGAAGGACACCACAAAGCTACGTTTACTGCCGATATGCAGTACGTGATTGATACATATTCTACTGTCGAGACACCGCCCGTGACCGTGTTGCGCCGGACATCTGACGGACGGCTGTTACGCACGTTGGAAACGGCTGATATTACTCGCCTTAAAGCTCAAGGCTGGCAAGCGCCCGAGGTGTTTGCTGCCCCTGGACGCGATGGCATTACACCGATGTGGGGCATCATTATGCGTCCTTCCAACTTCGATCCCTCGAAGACTTATCCTGTCGTTGAATATATCTATAGCGGTCCTGGCGACCAATATGTGCCAAAGTCGTTTACGCCATGGATATGGGGTATGGCGGAGTTGGCAGAGCTGGGCTTCATCGTGGTGCAGGTGGATGGCATGACCACATCGTTCCGTACGCGTGCCTTCGAGGAGGTCTGCTATAAGAACCTGAAGGATGGTGGTTTCCCTGACCGTATTGCCTGGCTGCGTGCTGCAGCAGCCAAGTATCCTTATATGGACCTCAATCGTGTGGGAATCTATGGATGCTCTGCTGGCGGACAGAATGCACTGGCTGCAGTTTTGTGGCATGGCGACTTCTATAAAGCGGCCTATGCTGCCTGTGGCTGTCATGACAATAGGATGGATAAGATTTGGTGGAACGAGCAATGGATGGGCTATCCTGTCGACTCGAGCTATGTGGCCTGTTCGAATGTGGAGAATGCCTATAGGTTGGAACGCCCGCTGATGCTTGTCGTAGGCGAAAAGGACGACAACGTAGACCCCGCTTCAACCATGCAGGTGGTGGCTGCCCTCGAGAAAGCTGGCAAGGACTTCGAACTCGTTGTCATATCGGGTGCTGGTCATACCATGGGCGATGACTATGGTGACCATAAGCGTCATGACTTCTTCGTGCGTTATCTGCTTGGTGTGGAACCGCCCAAATGGAGTGAGATTAAATAGCTTAACCCTTTATCATTTTGTAAGTTTTTGGAGCTGTTTTTCGACAAAGAGAAAGAAAATAGAGGGGTTGTAGTCTTGAAAACTTGACAAATTGTAAGTTAAGGGTAATTTTAACAATCAAAAAATATGGCAATGATTGGCCAAGAGCGGGAATAGTCGTAACTTTGCAGTCCATAAAATACGATTTGTTTTATGGATACAAAGTACATTTTTGTCACGGGCGGTGTGGTTTCCTCGTTGGGAAAAGGCATCATTTCCGCCAGTATCGGCAAACTGCTGCAGGCCCGCGGCTACAAAGTCACCATTCAAAAGTTTGACCCGTACATCAACATCGACCCAGGTACGCTAAATCCCTATGAGCACGGCGAGTGCTACGTGACGGAGGATGGTTTCGAGACTGACCTCGACCTCGGTCACTACGAGCGCTTTACGGGTATTCACACCACCCGCAATAACTCGATTACGACGGGCCGCATCTACAAGACCGTCATCGACCGCGAGCGACACGGTGACTATCTGGGCAAGACAATCCAGGTGGTGCCGCACATCACCGACGAGATAAAGCGTCGCATGCTCCGCTTAAGTGAAAAGGGAACTGTGAATAGTGAAAAATTTCTCTCACCTGAAGGAGAGAGTGTGGCACGCAATGCTGCCGCCCAAGAAGATTTGGACTTCGTGATAACAGAAGTGGGCGGTACCATTGGCGACATTGAGAGTGCACCATTTATGGAAGCCATTCGACAACTGCGCTGGCAACTGGGTCGCGATGCCGTGTGTGTGCATCTGACGTACGTGCCCTATCTGAAGGCAGCCGATGAGTTGAAGACGAAACCGACGCAGCATAGCGTGAAGGAACTGCAGGGCATGGGTATTCAGCCCGACATCCTCGTCCTCAGAACCGAACGCCACCTCAGCGACTCCATACGTTTGAAGGTGGCGTCTTTCTGTAATGTCGATCTGGAGTGCGTGGTGCAGAGCGAGGATATGCCAAGCATCTACGAGGTGCCGGTGAGCATGCAGAAGCAGGGACTTGATGCCGCCATCATGCGTAAGATTGGTATTCCAGTTGGCGAGACGCCCGCCATGAAACCCTGGCATGACTTCTTGGAGAAACAACGTAACGCAACGAAAGAGGTACACATCGGACTGGTGGGCAAGTACGACCTGCAGGATGCCTATAAAAGCATCCGTGAGAGTCTGAATCTGGCGGGTATCTATAACGACGTGAAGGCCAAGATTCATTTTATCAATAGCGAACAACTGACGACGGAAAACGTCGCCACACAGTTGGAGGGTATGGCTGGCATCGTCATCTGTCCAGGATTCGGTCAGCGTGGCATCGAGGGCAAGATTATTGCCGCCGAATACACGCGTACCAACGACATCCCCACCTTCGGCATCTGCTTGGGTATGCAGATGATGGTCATTGAGTTTGCCCGTAACGTGCTGGGCTATAAGGATGCCAATAGTGCAGAAATGAATCCAGACACCCCGCACAACGTCATTGACATCATGGAGGAGCAGAAAAGTATCACGCAGATGGGCGGCACTATGCGACTGGGCGCATACGAGTGCGAACTGAGGGAAGGAAGCAAGGTTGCGCAAGCCTATAATGTTCAATGTTCAATGATCAATGGTCAATGGTCAATTAAGGAACGCCACCGCCATCGTTATGAGTTCAACAACGCATATAAAAAGGAATACGAGCAGGCTGGCATGAAGTGCGTGGGCATCAATCCTACCGCCAATCTGGTCGAGATAGTCGAGATACCAGAAAAGCGCTGGTACATTGGTGCGCAGTTCCATCCCGAGTACTCTTCGACGGTGCTACATCCGCACCCATTGTTTATGTCGTTTATAAAGGCCTGCATCTAATATGGAACAACTGAAGCATGAATGCGGAGTGGCGATGATTCGCCTGCTGAAGCCTTTGGACTACTACGAAAAGAAATATGGTACGTGGGCCTATGGGTTCAACAAGCTGTATCTGATGATGGAGAAGCAGCACAACCGCGGACAGGAGGGTGCCGGTATTGCCTCGGTCAGTCTGAAGAACGAGCCTGGCACAGAGTACATGTTCCGTGAGAAGGCTGAGGGCAAGGACGCCATCACCGAGATATTCAGTCGTGTGACGGAGGAGATGAAGGGCGAACTGCTGATGGGTCATCTGCGCTATTCTACGACGGGCAAGAGCGGACTGACGTTCGTGCATCCATTCCTGCGTCGAAACAACTGGCGCGCTAAGAACCTCTGCCTGTGCGGTAACTTCAACATGACCAACATTGACGAGGTCTTTCGTTTCCTGACGGCCCAAGGTCAGTCGCCGCGTATCTTTGGCGACTCGTACATCACGCTGGAACTGATGGGTCACCGTTTGGACCGCGAGGTGGAGCGACTTTACCAAGAGGCTCGCGAAAAAGGATTGGAAGGAACAGATATTACCGATTATATAGATGGCCATGTAGAGATGGCCAACGTACTGAAAAAGACGATGTGCCACTACGATGGTGGTTACGTGATGTGCGGACTGACGGGCAGCGGCGAGATGTTCAGCGTCCGCGACCCGTGGGGAATCCGTCCAGCGTTCTATTATCAGGACGACGAGATAGTGGCTTTGGCCAGCGAGCGCCCCGTGCTACAAACCACCTTCGACTTAGACAGCAAGGATATCCGGGAGTTGCAGCCAGGACAGGCACTCATTGTCCGCAAGAACGGCGAGAGTCATCTGGAGCAGATTATGCCAGCACAACAGCTGGCGGCCTGCAGCTTCGAGCGTATCTATTTCAGTCGTGGTTCCGATTGCGAAATCTATCAAGAGCGCAAACGACTGGGCGAACAGCTGACACCCGCCATCCTCAAGGCTATCGATGGCGACGTCGCCAATACGGTATTTTCATATATCCCCAACACTGCCGAGGTGGCCTACTACGGCATGACGGATGGTTTCCGTAAGCTGCATGGTGATGTGCGTACAGAAAAGGTCGTTTGGAAGGACATCAAGATGCGCACCTTCATTGCCGACAACAGCGAGCGTAACGATCTGGCTGCCCACGTCTATGACATCAGCTACGGCTCGCTCAGACCCTACGAGGACAACCTCGTGATTATCGACGACAGCATTGTTCGCGGTACGACATTAAGAGAGAGCATCTTCAAGATCCTGGACCGTCTGCATCCCAAGAAGATTGTGATGGTCAGCAGCTCGCCGCAGATTCGCTATCCCGACTACTACGGCATCGACATGGCTCGTCTGGAGGAGTTTTGTGCCTTCCGTGCCACGATGGCATTGATTGAAGAACGCGGCATGTGGCAGTTGGTGAATGATGTGTATTTGGCTTGTAAGCGCAATCCGCAATCCGAGAATCACGTTCGTGCACTGTACGAGCCGTTTACTGTCGAGGAAATAAATCATAAGATAGTAGAGATGCTGCATCCAAAGGGTATGCAGGCACCAATTGAACTGGTGTTCCAAAGCATCGAGGGACTGCACGAGGCTTGTCCCAACCATCCTGGCGACTGGTACTTTACCGGTCATTATCCCACGCCAGGCGGTACGCGCCTTTGTAATCAGGCGTTCGTGAACTATATTGATAACAAACAGAAGAAGCAACAATAAATGATGAAGAGAGAAGCAAGATTGATACTCAGCGATGGTACGGTGTTCCACGGCTACTCGTTTGGCTATGAGGCTGAGACGGTAGGCGAGGTGGTGTTCAATACCGCTATGATGGGCTATCCTGAGAGTTTGACAGACCCCAGTTATGCTGGTCAGATATTGGTAACGTCATTCCCGCTGATAGGCAACTACGGTGTGCCTGATACGGGCATGGGCAGCGATGGTCTGCCCCTGTTTATGGAGAGTGACCGCATCCATCCCAAGGCCCTGATAGTAGCCGACTATAGCGAGACCTATTCCCACTGGAACGCCAAAGAGTCGTTGGCCAGTTGGCTGAAGCGCGAAAAGATTCCTGCTATGACGGGCGTTGATACCCGTCGACTGACGAAGGTGCTGCGCGAGCATGGTGTGATGATGGGCAAAATTATCCTAGAAGGTCTAGATAGTCTAGATAATCTAGATGGTCTAGATTACGGCTCCGTGAACTGGGTGGAAAAGGTCAGCTGCAAGAAGGTGATTACTTACAAGCCAAAATGTTCAATGGTCAATGGTCAATGTTCAATGAAAAAAGTTGTCCTCGTCGATTGTGGTGTCAAGGCAAATATCATCCGCTGTCTCATCCGTCGTGGCATTGAGGTGATTCGTGTGCCCTGGGACTACGACTTCAATCAACTGGAGTTTGATGGATTGTTCTTGGCTAATGGTCCCGGTGACCCTGAGCAATGCGACAAGACGGTGGCACATATCCGCACGTTCCTGGAGAACGAGAAGAGAAAGGCCGACAATGGCGGAACAGTGCGTCCGCTGATGGGTATCTGCTTGGGTAACCAGCTGCTGGCCCGTGCCGCTGGTGCCAAGACCTACAAGCTGAAATATGGTCACCGTTCGCATAACCAACCTGTGCAGCGGGTGGGTAGTACTCAGTGCTATATTACCTCGCAGAATCACGGTTATGCCGTTGACGACAAGACGTTGCCTGAGGATTGGGAACCGCTGTTTGTGAATATGAACGATGGCTCGAATGAGGGTATTCGTCACAAGACGAACCCTTGGATGTCGGCACAGTTCCACCCCGAAGCCTGCTCAGGTCCCACGGATACGGAATGGATGTTTGATGAGTTCGTAAAAATGCTGAATCATGGGAACGGTTCTTCGACTAAAACTCAGAGTGTGGCTTCGCAATCTGATGCTCCACTTCCCAAGAAAGTACTCCTGCTGGGTTCAGGTGCCTTGAAAATAGGACAGGCAGGTGAGTTTGACTATAGTGGTGCACAGGCCCTGAAGGCTCTGAAGGAGGAAGGTATTCACTCGATACTGATTAACCCCAATATCGCTACAGTGCAGACCTCGAAGGATGTGGCTGACACGGTGTATTTCCAACCAGTAACACCAGAGTTCGTAGAGCGCGTTATCGAAAAGGAACGTCCTGACGGCATCCTGCTCTCGTTTGGTGGTCAGACGGCCCTGAACTGTGGCGTGGAACTCTATGAGAAGGGTATTTTAGAGAAATATGGTGTCAAGGTATTAGGCACACCCGTGCAGGCTATCATCGACACTGAGGACCGCGACCTGTTTGTGAAACGACTCGACGAGATTGGCGTGAAAACCATCAAAAGCGAAGCCTGTAACACGGTTGAAGAAGTTCAGAAAGCAGCCCATGCACTTGGTTTCCCCGTCATCCTGCGTGCTGCCTACGCCCTTGGTGGACTTGGTTCTGGCTTCTGCGATAACGAAGAGGAACTGCTGTCACAAGCCGAGGAAGCCTTCTCGTTCTCGCCACAGGTGTTGGTCGAGAAGAGCCTTAAGGGTTGGAAGGAAATTGAGTACGAGGTGGTGCGCGACCGTTACGACAACTGTATCACTGTTTGTAACATGGAGAACTTCGACCCGTTGGGCATCCATACTGGTGAGTCGATTGTGGTGGCACCAAGCCAGACGCTTACCAATAGCGAGTACCACAAGTTGCGTGCCCTTGCCATCAAGATTATCCGCCACATCGGTATCGTGG
The DNA here is from genome assembly GCA_017474485.1 of Prevotella sp. GTDB lineage: Bacteria > Bacteroidota > Bacteroidia > Bacteroidales > Bacteroidaceae > Prevotella. The sequence goes on along the minus strand of JAFVHO010000230.1, from coordinate 930 downwards.
GCGAGTGTAACGTACAATATGCTTTTGATCCGCAATCGGAGGACTATCGTGTCATCGAGGTAAACGCCCGTTTGAGTCGTTCGTCGGCATTGGCATCGAAAGCCACAGGTTACCCTTTGGCCTTTGTCGCAGCTAAACTGGGCCTCGGCTATGGTCTCTTTGAGTTGAAGAACTCTGTGACCAAGACTACGAGTGCTTTCTTTGAACCAGCCCTCGACTATGCTGTTGTAAAGATACCGCGTTGGGACCTGACCAAGTTCCACGGTGTGAAACGCCAGCTAGGCTCGTCGATGAAAAGTGTAGGCGAGGTAATGGCCATTGGTCGTACCTTCGAGGAAGCACTGCAAAAGGGCCTCCGCATGATAGGCCAGGGCATGCATGGTTTTGTAGAGAATCACGAAATCAAGATTGCAGACATTGCGACAGCCCTCTGCGAACCAACGGATTTGCGTATCTTCGTAGTGTCGAAGGCCATGAAGATTGGCTATACCATTGAGCAGATTCACCAGCTGACAAAGATTGACCGCTGGTTCCTGCAGAAACTGAAGCATATTGTCGACATTGACCAGCAACTGAAGGAGAATGCCCTCCTTTCCGAGGTCTCAGAGTTTATGGAACCCAGCGAGTTCATGGAATACCTGCGCTCACCCGAAATCTTCCAGCTGCTGCATGCCGCCAAGGTCTATGGTTTCTCTGATTTCCAGATTGGACGTGCCATAGGCTTGGAGCAGCGCATGAAGATGGAACAGGCTGGTCTCACCATCCGCAAATGGCGCAAGATGCTAGGCCTCGTGCCCACCGTCAACCAGATTGACACCCTCGCCGCCGAGTATCCCGCCCAGACCAACTACCTATATCTGTCGTACCTGTAAGAGAATCACGACTGTTCTTCACTTTTTTCCGCGGAAGGCATACGACTTTCGCGGAAAT
>JAFVHO010000229.1 GCA_017474485.1 Prevotella sp. | reverse complement strand
GGCGAAGCTCAAAGATGATGGTGTTACCATCCACAATGCTGTCTTTGCTGGTGGCAACGTGTCATCAGGTGACGACCAGGTGTATGCCAATGCACCCACAGTGTTCGGCAACGCCACTGCTTCCATTCACGACCTCTTCCATCGTGACCTCGTCACCATCGGTACTGGTCATGTCGGTGGTCTTTATGGCGATGGCAACCTCACCTTCGTGGACGGTTACCGTGGTTTGAACATCACCAACTACGGTACCGACTTCAACAACCTGAACAGGGATATAGATTATGAAACATACAAAAACCTGACCGACCGCGAAAGAGCCTATTATGAAATAAGGTATAAATGTGTCCAACCTTGTACTGACAAACAGGGCAAATCTTATAGCCCAGGTACAAAGATTACCTTCTCTGACCTGGAGGTGCTGTTTGAGTGGGAAGAGGGTGCTACTTATACCAATGTATTCAATCCAGACGGTTCTGTCAATTCGGCTTACTGGGAGCAAAGCGGTTTCTGCTCGCTCTATGCTGGACGTATCATGAACACGATTCAGCGTGCCGACTTCTGCGGCGTGTTTGGTTCCCGCATGGTGCTGCAGGGAGCTCCCGACCGTGTTCCCGAGACAGTGGACTATACCAACTACACGATTAACCGTGTGCGTGAGGTATCACTCAACAAGAAGCACTCAATCATACCCAGCGATGCAGGTACAGACCATGAATTCAATGGAAACTATTTCGGCATCTACAGTATTGTGAACCATCTCGGTGCACTCACCAGCGATGTGAATATGGAGGATGTACGCGTAACAGGAAATAGTGACTATCCCAACGACTACACAGGTCAAACATATTATGATTATAAAAAAAACCACAGCCAAAAACGTAATCGAAACCGAGGAGGCAGTCACAACAAAGTGGCACTGGCTTCAGGTGTATATCTTGAGCTGACCACCGAGAAGAGCACTGGCAAGGGTGTCCATGAAAAGGATTGGGGCTACGTCACCGGCGTTATCGAGTTGGACCTCATCAATGTGCAGACTGGTGTCGGTGGTGGTTACGTCTATGCAAAGAACGTGCACGGTAAACGTAGCGACTCAGGTAAAAGACTTATTACCTTGACGGCTCTCAATAATGATGCCGTCACACGTAAGTCATACATTTACAGCGATGATACCAATAAGAATGCGAGTGACATCGTCGATTTCGAAACCTCGGGAAACTTCATTCACGACGCACAGACCATCATTGACGACTGTTATGATGTGGGCGCTCGTTACAAGGGTGAGGACCGCTCGCCCGCTCACTACTGGTATATCAAGGGTCAGGTATATGTCTATGAACAATATATCTCTGCCTATACCGGATCTCCTGTAGCCTACAAAGAGACAGTGAACATCCCGCTCACGATCACCGCATCCTCCAACGGTAAGCTGAAACTGCTGAACATCCAGCCCAACTATTACGCTTACTACAAGATGGCAAATACGCCTCTTGCCGGCGATGACGTATTGGAAATAAATAATAAAACCTATGGTCTTAATGACCCCATTGACTATTGGGCCTATAATCTCCTTACCCCTGCTGAAAAGGATCTGTTCGTGCCGATGACCTACACCACCATTGCAAAGTGTACCATCAACGGAGTAACTTATCCAAAGGGAAAGGTGATGTTGCCGAGCGAATACACTGCTCTGAAGAACAGTGTTACCACTAATGGCTATATCGTTCACAACAATGATACTGATCATGACGATGACTTCGACTTCATCTTCCGCCAGACGAACAATATCAGCCATGGTACGGGCTACATCCTTACCTACGACGTTGACAACCCCATGCAATGGGACAATTGGTATTCGCCCAAGACAGGCTCGTCCAGCGATAACAAGATAAGCACTGAAGACTATGACCTGTTATCCGAATCAGCACAAAGCAACTATTACGACGGTCCGACCTACAGCGTCAAAGCTGGCGAGCAAAACATCTATGGACAGCATACCTACAAGGTGAGCGATATTATTGACTCTTTGGTCTATACTTCCTACCAGACGCTGATTGGTAATCATCCTATCCCCGATGATCCCAATACTACCGAAGATGACCAAGCTGATTTCAAGCCCGCCTATATCGTGACAGTTGACCAACTGGATACCCAAGACAAGAAAAATAAAAACCAGAGGCTCTACAAGGGTAGTGCACTGGCACAGGAGAACTACACCCCTGCACAGTGGGCAGCTATCGGCAACAGTGTGGCTCCGGCATTTGTCGCTACCAGCACGATTCAGATCAGCAACTCAGAGTATATCAACGTGGGTGACCTGATGACAAAGGCACGAAAGAATCAACTCATACAAAGTGCTACTGCTGCAGGCAACACAACTCTGGCCACAACCCTCACGAACAGCATTGTGTCGGCCTACTATTGTACTTCGGCTGGTCTCTATGGTGGCAGCTACTATGACGAAGGCTATAACTACCGCGGTCTGGAAGCATGGAGTTCAATGTCACCCGAAGACCGTGAGCACTTCGTCTTCAATTATGATGCGCTCGACCTGCTGATTGACCCCAACTTTAGCGGTACATCAGGTCTGAAGTATCAGTATGACAATCCAGCAGCAACCTACGCTGCTGCACAAGCGAACAAAGCTCAATATTCTCTTGAGCGTCCTGTGGACTACACGGCATCTTACAACAGTTCGACTCCTATCGAATTGAGCTCCAATGTCAGAGTCACTCGAAACAATGCTCCAATCTCCACCAACGAGATTCAGCAGGACGACGAACTCACTCGTGAGGTTTACGAATCGCTCCCCAACGAGCAGAGTCCATACGCCCCCATCTATGTTGCAGAGGCTGGCAATGTCTATGTGGTACATGAATCATTTATCAAGGGTGAGACGCCCTATGCTGTAGGACAGACTCTCTCCGCAGATGAATACAACGCTTTGGGCGCCGACCAAAGTTATGTTACGACCCTTTCATTCGACAGTAGAGATGAAGACCAAACATTCTACTATTGTCGTAGAAGCTACGTTTCGCAATACCTTAAAACAGGCAAAAAGGTCAAGAGTATCAAGGGAGATAACAGCGGAGAATATGGAAATGGAGAAACTATACCTGTCGGTGCTGTCATTGCCCGTAAGACCGTTGATAATTATACGGGATATGATGATTTGTTGAACAAACAAAGAAACTTCATCATCCATGGTATTGCACCTATTGAAACGAGTACGTTCTACGTTGCGCGCAACTCCGATATCTTTGACTTGTCGGAAGACAGGATTATTACCGTCATCTATCAGTACGACTATGAAGACAGTGACGACCGTGGTTTGCACATCGTACCGGTAAGTGAACGCCACATCGTGAACATACACCTGCAGTTCAAGAGTGGTATCCCAACCGTGGAGACCATCACGGCTCCCGACCTCGTGCTTCCAGGTACCAATGTCGTCATCCGTACTCCGAATGTCACCCCAGGTGCTTATGAAGTGCTCGGTGGTGGATGGGAAATCTATCGTAACCCCGCCGATGCAGAAAACCACGTCAATGGCACAGAATACTCTCCTTCTACCAACCCGCTTTATTGGTACCAGGACGGCTATCAAGTAGCTTACTACGCCAAGACTTATCTCGGCAAGACCTACTCAAACTACGTGCCGCTCAAGGTGGCAAACTACCACGACCTGAAGAAGGTGATGGACGACAAGGACAACCACTACTACATCGACAACACCGATGCAAAGCGCGATCCGAAGATCTACATCAACGACTACACGACCGATGATCCGACAACGACCGACAACGGTCTTACTCTGCTGAAGAACCTCTTCGACCTGTCATTCCATCAGGCTACTTATGATTCGGACAACAATCCTGTACCTATCAGCGGTGGCACCCTCGACGGTCACAACGGTGTGAATACCTCACAGATTGGAGGAGCCAAGAACCTCGAGTTCTTCCTCCGCACCGACCTCGCAGCACCAAGCGGAGAATCCTGGACACCTATCGGCGCTGACACCCAGAACAGCACAACAGGCAAGTTCACGGAGTGCTTCGAAGGCACGCTGCACGGCGATGGTCACGTCATCAGCGGACTCGACAATTCACTCTTCAAGAGCCTCTGCGGCGAAATCTATAACCTCGGTGTCACGGGTACCTTTACTACCGCAGGTATTGTTGATACCGGTACTGGCTATCTGGAGAACTGCTGGATAAAGACTGAAGGCACTCCTGCTGCAGGCATCAAGCCACTCTTTAATGCCCCTGCAAGAAATGCAACGATTGAAGAAGGTAAATATGCAAATAGACTCATCCAGATGGTAAACTGCTACTATCCCGAGGAGAACCAATATACAGACCATGCCGATGATGCTACCTACGGCAAGCCCACAGAGAAGCCACTCCTGTCCTTCTATAATGGTGAGGTGACTTACGACCTGAACGAGTTCTACCTCTTCAAGCGCTACTGTGATAACAACTCATCGATCACTGGCAACGACTACTCCTACTGGATAGACGGTGGCAGCTCACTCGTCAAGCAGACTGGACATTACTCCGCCCTCGAAGGTCCTTATCTGGTTGAAAATGCTCTTGGCGAATACGTTGGCAGCTATGTCGAATCGCGCTTTGCCGATGGTGACTTCATCTACGCTGGAGGTACCATCCCAAGTTCCGACGACAAGCGCTTCGACAGCACCGACAAGAAGCATTACCCCATCTGGCCCGACGACTACTTCTTCTTCGGTCAGACATTAACCTACGGCCACGCCGATCCACGCGCTCACCAGCCGTTGCCATCCATGATCAACAGGAATGGTGACCGTCTGCCGAATGTCACATCGACAGTCATCAGCAACCGCGTCTATCGTGCTCCGGCATACTACCGTTCACTGGCCATGGGTATAGCATACTTCAACCCCAATGCCATCTTTGCTCAGTCAAAGAATGGAGATGCTACCCTCATTGCTCATAAGAACATGACCGCCATCGACTTCACCGGCGCCAACGGCGACCTTGCCAGCGGTTATCAGAAGGGATTACAGGCAGCCGTGACCGCCTCCGCATCTGTGCCTGGTGGTCTGCCCGAGAGGTTCTATCCTCCAATCCTCGACGACGACGGCATCTTCTCTATTCAGAACATAGACCTGACGCGTAACCTACTCGTCTATACTGGCGCAACTGGCGGAACAGGCTCTGGCCAAACACCTACAGCCTCACAACAGACGGCTAACGTCGTCGGCGCATACCTCCTTGACCAGGCATACGTCGAGACGAATCCAACCACCTACCGCACAGTAGATATATATGACACATACAGCGATAGGGTTCTCGGCCACTGGGTACAGGGCGGCGGCAGCGCCTACACCGCACCACGCGACCACATGCTTGTAGATAAGCATGACTTCAACGCGCCTATCAGCTACACCTTCAACAGCGGAAAGCGCATGTGGTATCAGCGCACACCAGACACCTTCGTGGATCGCAAACAAGGGTGGGAAGGCATCAGTCTGCCATTCTCTGCCGAGATTGTCACCACGCAGACCAAGGGCGAGCTGACACACTTCTACGAGACCTCTACTGAAATCAACGGTGTCAACGTTGGTGCTACGGGTCATGAGTACTGGCTGCGCCACTTCGTTAGTGGTGGCACTCCGGAAGGAAACATCTACAAAGCCGCCTTCAACCATCCCGATGCGGGCACCAATACGAAGGAATACACCAATACCTTCCTTTACGATTACTACTATCAGTACTCGGGCTCAGCGCGTGACGATGCGAACAGTGACAAATATCAGCAGGCATACTATGCTTCGTCACACACCTTCCAAGACTACCCGTACTCCGTAGCCGGTATGCCTTACATCGTTGGCTTCCCAGGCACGACGTACTACGAGTTCGACCTCAGCGGTAACTTCTTGGCAGAAAACACGAAGCAAGCGGTTAGCAGGCTGGCAAAGCAGACCCTTACCTTCGCATCGCCCACAGGTGTCACAATCCGTGTCAGCGACAAGGAGACGTTGCCTACAGGTACATACTTCAGCGGAGGAAGCTACAATGGCTACACCTTCCGTCCCAGCTACCTCAATGAGGCCTTTAATGCCGGCACCAACACCTTCACGCTGAAACCAAATTACGATAGCGACGGTGACAACACTGCCGACTGCAGCAGCTTTGTCAAGGTACCTGCCACGGGCGATGCCACCAGTGTCTCCGCATTCCGACCCTACTTCACCTACACCCCGTCGCAAGGCTCAACGAGGAGCGCAGTGGCCATTACCTTCTCCGGTGTCGATTCGGAACCAAACATAGACATTCCTGATTACGACTCCCATTCCGAAGGTCTCATCATCAAGACGAACCGCGGACAAATCATCGTCAAGTCGGGTTACACCCACGACAAGCGTGTGAACATTGTCAGTGCTG
>JAFVHO010000228.1 GCA_017474485.1 Prevotella sp. | reverse complement strand
GAACTCTATATTTACACCCAACCTTTTCGCAATCTCGTTGGCCACCTCAATACCGAAGCCCCAATAAGTTCCATCGGGTTCGCAGAATGATAATGGTCTGTAGTCACCAGTAGTACCAAAGAGGATCGTGCCTCGATCCAGAATCTCCGCAACCTTTTCATCAATGGGAATGTCTGTGTAGGTTGACAGGATGAAAACGGAGTATTGGCCGTTTTCCTTTCCGAACTGGAGCGCACCTTTCAGGTCATTCTCTGGGAATAGCTTTGTACTGTCGAAATAGTAAAGGCCATCTTCACTATTGTACCAACCGCCTACATATCCTTCATGCTGCAAGGCATGGCTCACAACCTTGTCAAGCTGGTCACGCGAGTGGCTGTTTTGGGTTGCTGCATAACCGACGGCGATTCCCTCCGTCGGCTCAGTCATCGTGCGGATGTCAATAGTGAATCTGTCAGGGTGGGTCTGGCTGAAAGCCCAAACCTTATCAGAAATACCAGAGATATTTCTCTGCTCTGTAGCGTTATCCTCATTTGAAGAGCATGAAGCAAAGCTAGCCGTTCCGCAAGTGGTCAGGACGGCTATGAGCAACCAAATTTTCAATCTTTCTCGTATCATATTAAAGAATAATCTCCATTGTCGTCTTTTGCACTTTCATCCCCATATTCCTATAGAAACTCAATGCAGGGTCGTTGCCTTCCCATACATTCAGGGTAATATTATTACAGCCTTTAGACTTTGCATAGTCACGGACGAACTCATATAATGCTGTTCCGACGTGCTGGCCACGAGCCTTTTCATTAACACAGATGTCATCAATATACAGTGTCTTGATGTTCTGGAGTAACTTGTCATCCTTAACTTCTGTAACCATACAGAAAGCATGTCCCAACACTTGACCGTCATCGAAAACGAAGATGGGTTTGCTCTCATCATCAAGGAGGGCTTCAAGTTCCTGTTCATTATACTTTGTTGTGTTGGGTTTGAACAAATCAGGGCGTATCACATGATGCACCATATCTACTTGATGCAGCAACTCTATGATAGCCTGAATATCTTTCTTACCTGCTTTTCTTACCATTATACTCATGATTACAACTTAACGTCAGACAGAATTTTGGCAGTGGCACCAGTCATCTGCTCAACAAACTTGCCTGACTGGCGACCAGCTTCCGTAATAGCTTCGGGGACGTCAATGAAGTGCTGCATGATACGGTGGAAATCGTCGGCATTGTGGATTTCCTGTCCGCCACCGCAGGCCTTCAGACCCTGGGCTTCCTGGAATCGCTCGTTGTTGGGGCCAAAGATAACGGGAACGTCCCAGACAGCAGCCTCCAGCGTGTTATGGATGCCCACGCCAAAGCCTCCGCCAACGTAGGTGACATCAGCATAGCCATAGATGCTGCTGAGCAAGCCAAAACAGTCGATGATTAAAGCCTCACCCCCATCCCCTCTCCGAAGGGCGAGGGGAGTCGTGTCTCCCTGGGCTGCAAGTTTGGTATAACGGGCATGACTAAAGCCTATTGCATCAAGTTGTTTCTCAATCTGCTGCAGGTGGTCTTCACCAACAACGTGGGGTGCTATGATGAGTTTCCAGTCCTTATGTTCGTTGAAGAAAGGAATAAATATTTCTTCGTCGGGCTGCCAGCTGCTGCCGGCAACAAACACTTTACTCCCCTCGCCCTTCGGAGAGGGGATGGAGGTGAGGCTCTCGACAACTGGCAACTGCTTGGCAGCAGCCTTAATCTGCAGCACACGGTCGAAGCGGGTATCGCCCACGACGGTGACATCCGTAATGCCTATTGTAGCCAACAACTCGCGACTGACCTCGTTCTGCACATAGAACCGCGTAAAACACCTCAGCACATGGGCATACTGACGGCCATACCAACGGAAGAACACCTGACCAGGACGGAAGATGCTGCTGACGCTATAGACGGGTACGCCACGATGGCTCAGAATGTGTAGATAGTTATACCAGAACTCGTACTTGATGAAGAACGCTATCACAGGGCGTATAGTACGCAGGAAGCGACGTGCATTGGTAATGGTGTCCAGTGGCAGATAGCAGATGATGTCGGCACCCTCGTAATTCTTGCGCACCTCATAGCCAGAGGGTGAGAAGAAGGTGAGAAGAATCTTGTATTCAGGATGATCACGACGGAGCTGTTCCATCAGCGGACGTCCCTGCTCGAACTCACCCAGTGAGGCGGCATGAAACCATACATAACGGGCGTTGGGGTCCACCTTCTCCTTCAGGATACGGATAGCCTCACGCTCGCCATGCCACATCTTGCGCACCTTCTCATTGAAAAGACTTGCAATGACGACGCCTAACTGGTAGAGATATATTATGAAGTTATACATTTCGTTATGACGTTATAACGTTATGACGATATTAGCCAAGCACTTCTATGGCTCGTTTCATTCGGGCAATAGTTTCTTCCTTACCGAGGAAAGCGGAGATATCAAACATGCCAGGACCCTTGCCCTCGCCAACAAGGGTCAGTCGCCAGGCATTCATGATGTTGCCTAGTTTATATTCCTTCTGCTCAATCCAAGCATGGACTATCTTTTCCTGATTCTCCAACGAGAAGTCATCGATACCTTCCAATACCTGTATCAGTTCTGTCAGCTGTTGCGCAGAGTCTTCCTTCCAGCGTTTCTTGGCCGTCTTCTCGTCGTACTCAGTAGGAGCGACAAAGAAGAACGAGCACAGGGGCCACAACTCGTGGACAAACGACACACGGTCCTTCATCATGCGCGTTACCTCAAGGATGCGCTGAGAAGTCTCATTGGGACAATGCTCCTTGACAATTGGCTCAAAGAGGGCTGCAATCTCCTCGTTCGACTTCTTGAGGATATATTCATGGTTGAACCATATCGCTTTCTCGTATGCGAATCGGGCACCAGCCTTAGAACACTTGGAAATATCAAACAAGGGCACAAGTTCGTCAAGCGTAAACAACTCCTGCTCGGTACCAGGATTCCAACCTAACAACGCCAGAAAATTGATAACAGCCTCAGGGAAGTAGCCGTCCTCACGATAACCACGGCTGGTTTCGCCACTTCTGGGATCTTTCCACAACAATGGGAAAACAGGGAAGCCCAGACGATCGCCGTCACGCTTCGACAACTTACCCTTGCCATCAGGCTTCAGCAACAGGGGAAGATGGGCAAACTGTGGCATGGTGTCCTGCCAGCCAAAAGCCTCGTAGAGCATGACATGCAGGGGCGCACTGGGTAGCCATTCCTCACCACGAATAACATGCGATATTTCCATCAAGTGGTCATCGACGATATTGGCCAAATGGTAAGTGGGCAACTCGTCGGCACTCTTATAGAGTACTTTATCGTCGCAGATATCACTCTTTACACGCACCTCACCACGAATCAGGTCGTTGACCAGAATCTCCTGACCAGCTTCAACCTTGAAACGGACGACGTATTGATGGCCATCAGCAATCAACGCATCAACCTCCTCCTTCGAAAGCGTCAGCGAGTTGCGCATCTGCTGGCGGGTGTGACAATCGTACTGGAAGTTCTGAATCTCAGCACGCTTCTGCTCCAATTCCTGTGGAGTATCGAAAGCAATATAGGCCTTACCATTGTCGAGCAACTGCTTAACATACTTCTTATAGATGTCGCGACGCTCACTCTGGCGGTAGGGGCCCTTGTCGCCACCATACGAGACACCCTCGTCGAACTGGATGCCCAACCACTTGAAACTCTCTATGATATACTCTTCGGCACCAGGCACAAAGCGGGTAGAATCGGTATCCTCAATACGGAACACCAAATCACCACCATGCTGACGGGCGAATAAATAATTATACAATGCCGTACGCACACCTCCGATGTGCAATGCCCCTGTGGGACTGGGTGCAAAACGCACTCTAACTCTTCTTTCTGTCATGCAAATAGTTAATTTTGACTGCAAAGGTAATAAAAAAATGGGAATTAGGAATTAGGAATTAGGAATTATTTGTATCTTTGCACTAAAATATTATAAGAACATGAGTACTTTTAATCTCATCAAAGACCCTTATTGGCGTCGGGTGCTGATAAGAATAGCTTTGGTCATTGCCTCTGTAGCTATTGTAGTATGGTCAATGCCACGTGACAGTCGTACCTATTTCCATGTAGAAACGGGTAAGCCTTGGAAGTATGCCGATTTCACAGCTCCTTATGACTTCCCCGTCTATAAGTCAGAGGCCGCTATCAAGGCTGAGCGTGACAGTGCACTGCGTGAATTTGAGCCTTATTACAAATATAATAAGGAAATAGAGACGCAGATGGTGCATAAGTTTATGAACGATTATGCACAGGGTATTCCAGGACTGCCTGCCGACTACCTGTTCTTCATTTCCAATCGTATCCACAGCCTTTACGACCAAGGCATCATGGAACAGAAGGAATACAGCGAATTGCACAATGACACGTCGAAGACCATCCGTGTGGTCGACGGCAAAGAGGCAGCCAGTGTGAGCATCCATGAGCTATACTCACCCAAAACGGCCTATGAACAGTTGTTTTTAGACCCGAAACTGGCCCCTCAGCGCAACATCCTGAAGCGTTGCAACCTAAACGATTACATCGTACCCAACCTCACTTACGACCGCGAACGCTCAGAAGCAAGTCGCGACGAACTGCTGTCAGGTATTGCCCTGGCCAGTGGCTTGGTACAGAAAGGACAGAAGATTGTGGATCGTGGTGAGATCGTCACCGAAAAGACCTATCGCATCATAGAGTCGTTTAAGCAGGAAAACGAACGGCGCAATGAAGACATCACGCAAAACCAGATATCGCTTATCGGCCAGATATTGTATGTGACTATCATCATGATATGCTTTACCGTCTATCTGAGTCTTTATCGCATCGACTATTTCGACAAGCCTCGCAGCATTATGATGCTTTATACACTCATCATTTTGTTCGTCGTGGCCACGGCGCTGTTCATGCGTAACACGTTCATCCATGTCTATATCCTGCCCTACGCGATGGTTCCTATCTTCATCCGTGTGTTTATGGACTCGCGTACAGCGTTCATGACCCACTTTACAATGGTGCTGATATGTGCAGTGATGCTACAACATCCTTTTGAGTTTATTGCCGTAGAGACAACAGCAGGCTTGGTTGCCATCAGTTCGCTACGTGAACTGAGTCAGCGCTCACAGTTGTTCAAAACCGCCCTAATTGTCACTGCGGTAGCAATGGGTGTGAATCTTGCTTGCGACTGGATGCGTGCCGATGCCTTGGCGCAGATTGACTATTCCGCCTACAACTATCTCGCTGTCAACGGTATCGCCATGCTCTTTGGCTATCCCCTACTCTACTTGTTGGAAAAAACCTTCGGATTTACCAGTGACATCACACTCATTGAATTGTCGAACACCAACAATGAAGTACTCCGTAAAATGAGTGAGGTAGCACCAGGTACCTTCAACCATTCTATTCAGGTGGCCAATCTGGCTGGCGAGATAGCAAACAAGATTGGTGCCAAGGCCCAACTCGTACGTACAGGAGCCTTGTATCACGACATTGGTAAACTGTCTAACCCCATCTATTTTACGGAAAACCAGTCGGGTATTGATCCTCATGAGATGCTAACCGATATTGAAAGCGCCCAGATTATTATCAGCCACGTGACAGAAGGGCTGAAGATGGCAGACAAATACAATCTGCCTCAGGTGATTCGCGAGTTTATCTCTACTCACCACGGACAGGGCAAAGCCAAGTTCTTCTATATACGTTACAACAACGAGCATCCTGACAAACCTGTCGACGACCTGCTATTCACCTATCCAGGACCGAATCCCTTTACGCGGGAGCAAGCCTGCCTGATGATGGCTGATGCTGTCGAGGCTGCCTCACGTTCACTGCCTGACTATACAGAGCAGTCGATACGCCAATTGGTTGAACGTATTATCGATTCGCAAGTGGCTGAGGGTTACTTCCGCGAATGTCCCGTGACCTTCCGCGACATCCAGTATGCCAAGACAGTGCTCATTGAAAAGTTGAAGACGGTCTATCACACCCGTGTCAGCTACCCTACTGAGAAAAAAGGAGGAACAGAGTAAAAACGTGGTGTTTGCGAACACAAAATTATGCACACTTTGGCACATTTGTGCAGAAAGTGTGCACTTTTTAGTTAATAAGCGTTAATACTTATTGCACTTTTGGCGAACTTTTGTGCAATAACATTACCTTTGCACCCGTTTTAAGCAAAAATTAATTAAAAAGTAATGAAAAAGATTGTATTTTCGCTGATTGTTTTCACGATGACAACTATGGACGCTTTTGCTGGTGGTATTCTGACCAACACAAACCAAAGCGTATTGTTCCTGAAAAACCCCGCCCGCGATGCCGCTATCGGTCTTGACGGCGTTTACTCAAACCCTGCTGGTGTGGCTTTCATGTCCGAGGGATTCCATTTGGCCATCAACTGGCAATATGCACACCAGACGCGTACCATCACATCTACTGACCAGATGTACCTGATGGGTAAAAAGAATGAAGGAAAAATGACCAAGAAATTTGAGGGCGTGGCTGATGCCCCCTTCATACCTTCCGTCCAGGCAGCCTACAATAAAGGTAACTGGAGCTACCAATTCAATTTCTCGATGCCTGGTGGTGGCGGTGTCTGCGAATTCGACAATGGCCTCGGTTCTTTTGAGCGTGCCGTTGGCAGCATTGCCGGACTGCTAAAACAGAATGGCTTCGATGTCCAGGGCTACGATATGGATGCTTTTATGCGCGGTCGTCAGTACTATTTTGGTTTCCAAGTTGGTGCAGCCTACAAAATTGATGAGCACTGGGCTGTCTATGGCGGTCTGCGTGCCATCTATGGCGACGCTTCATATCGTGCACGCCTCAGTCATATCGCTGTTGTAACTTCTACAGGTGCTGTTGACTTTGGCGAATTCCTGGAGAACAACATCAACGAAATCAACCGCCAGATTGGTTCAGCACAGGCTCAGCTTCAAATGGCTGCACAGTCGGGTATGTACACGGCTGAGCAACTTGCCGCCATGCAAGCTCAGGCTGCCCCACAGCTAGCTGCTGCCGAGGCAGGACTGCAGAGTCTTTACAAATTGCACCGTTATGGCAATGGTTTGAATCTGCAGAGCACACAGACAGGTTTTGGTTTCGCTCCCATTATCGGCGTAGACTATAAGATTGGCAACTTCAACTTTGCCGTCAAGTATGAGTTCAATACTGAAATGAAGCTGAAGAACCACTCTACGCTGGAGGAGCCTCTGAAGATTGAAGGTCAGATGGCCAACTTCCCTGGTATTGCCAACATCAACAAGTTTGAGAACAACACCGACGTCAACGAGGACACCCCTGCTATGTTGGCACTGGGTGCCCAGTGGAGTCCCTTCCCTGAACTGCACCTCAATGCAGGCTATCACCACTACTATGACAAGAATGCCAAATGGTATAACGACACGCAGGATTTGCTCAGTGGTGGTTCAAACGAATATCTGGGTGGTGTAGAATGGGATGCCAGCGACAAAGTCAACCTCTCGTGTGGTTTCCAGATTACCCGCTACGGACTGACAGATGAATACATGAACGATATGTCGTTCGTTGTCAACAGCTATAGCGTAGGTGCTGGTATCAGCTATAAGGTGACTGATAAGATTACACTCAGCGCTGCATATTTCCAGACCAACTATAGCAACTACGACAAGGTGCAGGCCACCGATGCCAATGGTAACGTGACCAAGGGCGATACGTTCACACGTACCAACCGTGTGCTGGGCTTGGGTTGCCAGGTTGACTTCTAAAAGCGTCCGACGGTTTCCCCGTCGGAATCACAGCGGATCGACATCATAATAGATCTGTAGCGACGCATAGCGCTTGTCCGCGAGCATCTGACTCTGAGCCATGAGCAGATACTCGCGGACTCGTTTCATATCAATGCCCAACTCCAGTTTGAGCACCAGTTTGCGGATGTTCTGTTGCTTCACCTTGGCAACAGAGGGTTTGTCAGGACCAAGCACACGTCCACCAAACCACTGGCGCAGTCGAGAACCTAACTCTATGGCAGCCGTATGGACCGTTGTCTCCTGACGATGTTTGAGGAAGACATAAATCAGATGATGGTATGGTGGATAGCGGAAAGCCTGACGCTCGGCTATCAGGTCTTTATACAAAGCAGTATAATCACCTCGCACCACATAGTCAATAACTGGTAACTTAGGCTGTTTGGTTTGCAGAATCACCAGTCCGCGCCTGTTCTTACGACCAGCACGGCCACTGACTTGCGACATCATCATATAGGCATGTTCATAGGCACGGAAGTCTGGCTGGTTCAACATGGCATCGGCATTCAGAATGCCAACTACCGACACATGGTCAAAATCGAGGCCTTTCGACACCATCTGCGTACCAATCAAGATATTGGTACGACGTGCCGAGAAGTCGCTGATAATGCGCTCGTAGGCATTACGCGTACGGGTCGTATCGAGATCCATGCGCGAGATACGGGCATCAGGAAAAACCTCCCGGACCTGCTCTTCTATCTTCTCCGTACCAAAGCCACGCGTACGCAAATCGGTACTGCCACAACACGGGCACTCCGTTGGCACACGATAGGTGTAACCGCAATAGTGACACGTCAGCTGGTTCATCTGACGATGGTAGGTCAGAGATACATCGCAATGCTGACATGTGGGCACCCAACCACACTGGTGGCATTCGACGACAGGTGCAAAACCTCGACGGTTTTGAAAGAGGATAGCCTGTTCACCATTCTCCAAGGCTTCGCGCACGCGCGCTAATAAAATAGGAGAAAAAGGCCCTGCCATCATCTTTCGTCGTTGCAGGTCGGCTGTATCCACCACTTGAATCTCAGGCAGTTCAATACCCTGATAGCGCTCTTTCAACTCCACCAGTCCGTACTTGCCTGTTTTGGCATTATGGTAACTCTCCAATGAGGGCGTAGCCGTTCCCAATAGTGTCTTGGCCTTATACATCTGAGCCAGAACAATGGCGGCACTACGGGCATGATAACGAGGAGCTGGATCTTGCTGCTTATAGCTGGTCTCGTGTTCCTCGTCAATAATCACCAAGCCCAATCGCTGGAAAGGTAGGAATACTGCCGAACGAGCGCCCAGAATGACGTCGTAGGGATTCTGAGACAATTGTTTCTGCCATATCTCTACACGTTCTGCATCCGAATATTTTGAGTGGTAGATTCCTAACTTGTCGCCAAACACACGTTGCAGGCGCTGCATCATCTGCACCGTCAATGCTATTTCAGGCAACAGATAGAGCACCTGTTCCTTACGTTCCAGTGCCAACTTGATGAGGTGAATGTATATTTCCGTTTTACCCGAGCCCGTGACTCCATGCAGCAGGGTGACGTTTTTCTTCAACATAGAGAAGAGTATCGCGTCATGGGCTTTCTGCTGAACAGGACTGAGAGGCTGGATGAGTTCAGGATGATATTCGCCACCATGATTCAGTCGTCCCACCTCGACCTCATAGGTCTCCAGCATCTGACGTTTCTCCAGCTGTTTAATGGTCTCTGCCGAAGCACCACTGACGTTCATTAGCTCTTCCTTCGTCACCTCCTGAATATCTGCACTTGTGAGGTTATCAGAATTCCTAATTCCTAATTCCTCATTCCTAATTTCCTCGATTTGGTCCCATCCTGACAGTGCCAGATATTCAATAAAGGCATCCAACTGTTTTTTGGCTCTTGACAGCACATTTAGAGCTATATGTAAGGCTGTCGCATTCTGATATTGCGGTGTCAGTCGGATGTAGGTCTCCGTTTTAGGATGATAACCGTCCTCAGCCTTCAGTCCAGCGGGCAAGGCAGCTTTGTAGACATCACCGATAGGCGACAGATAATAATCGCTGATCCACTGCCACAACTTCAACTGCTGCTCCGTCACGATGGGCGCTGTATCCATGACCTGCAGAATAGGCTTCACCTCATAGCCCTCAGGTTTCTGATGGTGCAGGCGCACAACAATGCCTAGATACGTCTTGTTTCTGCCAAAAGTTACCAGTACACGGCACCCTACCCCCACCGTCATCCCTTCTGGTACAGCATAGGTAAAAACCCCATGAAGGGGTACGGGCAAAATCAAGTCAGCATATTGCATGATGATGCAAAGATAATGCAAACAAAGCGAAATACAAAATAAATTTCGATTTATTTTTGGTATTTTACACACTTATTCGTACCTTTGCACCCAACATGAACCGACTAACTGCTATATTAAAATTACTAATTGTAGTTTTCACGATTAGTTTCACCGTAGCTTGCCAGCAAGGTACGGGTGGAAAGACAGCGGCAAACAAAAACATTGATTGGCACGATTCAGCCTACAAGTGCTTTGTCGAAACTGAGGAATTGTTTAACAACGACCAGCACGACTCACTATTGGTCATAGCCCCCAAGGTGCTTGAATTTCTGCGCGAGCACCATGAATGGGAATATTATTACATGTTGTGGGAGAATGTGGCAGAAGACCATGCCTGGTACAATGAATTTGCCGAGGCGACCAGCGAGGCTGAAGCCATGCAGAAAGATGCCATAGAGAGGAAAGACACGTTCGGACTGGCTTTAAGCTATCTGACGCAAGGCATTGCATACCAGATACAAGACAACCACGACGAAGCTCAGAAAGGTTTTAGAAAGGCCATCAGCTTATATCCAAAAGATGCAAAAACAGGGCAGTTGGTAAGCATCTACAGCTACTATGCTGAAAGTCTGGAAGCCACCAAGGATTATGCCAAACTGGATTCGCTGCTTGGAACATGGCGCAGCCTTTTGGATAACCTCCCGCCTGCAACCTGTCCGGAAGACTCGGAAGCCTATGCCCACTGGTACTACCTATACTTTAGCCGTAAGATAGCATACCAGATAAAATCCAATCAACTGACTGAGGCTGCTACGTCCATCGACTCATTGGTTTATTATGCCCAGGCAACGGGTATATCGGATAACCACCGGTTTTTCATTGCCAATGCCCGACATGATTTAGCGATGGCTCAGGGCAACTATACCGAAGCACTGAACTATGCCGAAGAAATGATTAAACTCTCGCCTGGAAGTGTTGGTTCAAAAGCATGCGCACTGGAAAACCGTGCAGAAGCACTGGAGAAGCTGGGAAGATACCGTGAAGCACTGGCCGATGTGCATGCATACACGTCTATGAACGATTCAACCACGCAGGCCAACAACCGCGAACTGTTGAACCGTCTGAGCAAACGCTATCAGGTGAACGAACTGAAATCACAAAATGACATGCTGGTGTCGCGTTCACGATTTACGACAGGTGGTGTAGCCATGATTCTTGGTATCGTAGCACTTTTGGCATTCCTGGCAGTCAACAGTCGTTGGACACGCAGGATAGAAATCAAGAACCAGCAGTTGCAACGTGAACGTAATGTGGTAGTCAGCCAAAACAAACAACTGGCTCTGGAACGCGACCGTGCCGAGGCTGCTTCGAAAGCCAAGACGTCTTTTATACAGAGCATGACGCACGAGATTCGCACGCCGCTGAATGCCATTAGCGGTTTTTCACAGATTCTGACCATGGACGACGCCAGCATCACGGCAGAGATGCGTGACGACATGTGTCAGCGCATCATGGACAGCACACGAATGCTGACCAATATTCTGGACGACCTCATTCTGATTTCCGACTATGAGAGTCGTACTGAGAAATCGCCTACTGAAGACTGTCTCATTGCATCCATAACCGACCAAGCCATTGATGCCGTCCGTCCTCTGGTAGCCGATGGTGTGACGATAGAAAGCCAGTCGTCGATAGCCCCTGAGCAGATCATCAAGACGACTCCAATCATCATACAGAATATACTTGCAAAACTTTTGGAAAATGCCGCAAAATTTACCACCCAGGGACATATCACGCTGACAACAGATTATGCCGACGGACAGTTACACATGGCCGTCACCGATACTGGTCCTGGTATTCCTGCAGACAAGCATATTTACGTCTTTAAG
>JAFVHO010000227.1 GCA_017474485.1 Prevotella sp. | reverse complement strand
GTTGTACGCTTACCCTCGCTGTTGGCGATTACTACTGGCTCGTTACCCTCGAATACGGCAACGCAGCTGTTGGTAGTTCCTAAGTCAATTCCAATAATCTTTCCCATAATTCTTATATTTTTATTGTTAATATTCTTTTTTTCTTGGACAATAATCCGATAATTGGATAGCAAAGCATGTGCCAAAAATCCAAAAAGATTGTTCATTCGTGCCATTTTGGCATAAGTTTGTCGTGATGTGGCAAAAAAATACAAACATTTTTGAGTTTTGCCGCCATAAAATTTGCTTTTCCAATTTTTTTATATATCTTTGCACCATAATTATTGATCAATAGCGAAAACAGCATCATGATGAAACGAACAATAGTACTGCTTGGATTGACATCAGCATTCTGTCTTATGGCCAATGGACAGGACCAACCTCAGCAGCCTGTATCTCCAACTACCAGCAGTTCGTATATCGTCAAGACCAAGGGCGTTAAGCCTGTGGTAAAGGCGACTAAGGTGACAACTGAAGGCCAGAAAAAAGAGGAAGAAGCGGAGGCAACAGACTTTATGGGCAAAAACTTCCGTTATAAGAGTATGTGTGACTGGACGGAGGGCATGCGCTTTATGGTTGTACCTGAGAAGTACGACATGTTGGTGAATACTTTTTGTGATGCAGCTACAGGTAAGGAGGTGAGCAGCAATCGTTTGCGCCATAAGATTATGGTGTATAAAGGTCATGTGGAGAAAACCAGTGGGCGTGTTCATGTGAACTTTACTTGTGAGGACGATAATAAGAATTACTACTATGAGTTGCCAAACGGCACCTTTGATGACTATTGCTTTGGTAAGATGGGTGTTCCTACGTTGGCATATTTGGGAGATGTCGATACGGCTCGCAAATTGCTGATGAATCAGGTGATGCTGACGCGTACGGAGTTCTTCCGTGAGGATACAGAGTGGGATGGCGACGGATTCAATGAAGTGCGCTATCCTAAAAACAAGGTTGTTACCGTGAAGGCAATTGGTGTAGGAACACGTTCGTTCCCCGTGAAAATTATCGTTGAAGATGATGAAGGCAATCAGTTCTACCAGAATGTGGCTATGTCAAAGATTAATAGCGGCATGCGCGATGATGAATTCTCTGTCGACAACGAGAAATTCCTTTTCCAGGGCTCGTTTGAGTTTACTGGTGGTGAGATGGCTGTAGCGAGCGATATTAAGAGCTATCTGAATCAGACCGTTCACACAACGGTGTCTACAAGTATGAGTAGTAAGGGCTCTGGTAAAGTCCGTGATGTCAAAGTGCCACGTTTTACAGGCTTTATTATTGACGAGATTAATCCTGTTAAGGAGAGTCCTTACTATACGCTGACATTGCGTGAGACGGAGACACGTCGTATCTATTATAAAGATGTGTTGTTCAAGGAAGAAGACCTGATGAATGTTCGTGATGCGACGCAAGATGACTACTTTGGACATATCTTCGGAATGGGCGAGGGTGCATTGCGTAATACTAGTCTTGAAACACGTACAGCCATTCGTGAGGGTCGCGTGATTCCTGGTATGTCGGAAGATGAGGTGATGATGGCTGTGGGTGAGCCGTTCCAAAAACAGACTAATAGCGAGGGCGTTCGCGAGTGGCTTTACACGCGTTCCAATGGTGTGCTGTTAGTCGTGCAGTTTAACGCAAAAGGTAAGGTAAGTAAGGCAGGAGGACGTGCTGTCAAGACCAATGCTTCTTCTGGCAAGAAGACCAGCAAGACCAGCAAAAAGGATAGTGATACCAGACCTGGTGGCACGATGAAGACCGGAACCCCACTGGAAGATTAATCAATATAAAAAAAGAAAACGTACTAAGTTTGTGACATTTTGTCATATTGCTGACACACTCTTAAAAGGATATATAAAGAAAGAGGGTTGCTTTACCAATTGGAGGAAAGCAACTCTCTTTTTTATGCGATATTCAATTGTAATTATGCCTTGTTACTAATGGCTTGCATGATCTTGGCTTCCAGTTCCTCAGCGAGTTCTGGGTTATCCTTCAACATGTCCTTTACAGCTTCATTGCCTTGTCCCAGCTTGGTGTCGCCATAGCTGAACCATGAGCCACTCTTCTTGATGATGTTAAACTCAACGCCCAGGTCAACAATCTCGCCAATCTTCGAAATACCCTCACCAAACATGATGTCAAATTCAGCTTTACGGAAGGGAGGAGCCACCTTGTTCTTGACGACTTTCACCTTGACCTTGTTGCCCAGAACCGTTTCGCCATCCTTGATAGCTTGCGACTTGCGGATGTCCAGACGGACAGAGGCATAGAACTTCAGGGCGTTACCACCGGTGGTGGTCTCAGGATTGCCAAACATCACGCCAATCTTCTCACGTAACTGGTTGATGAAGATACAGGTGGTCTTGGTCTTGGCAATAGTACCTGTCAGCTTGCGTAGTGCCTGGCTCATCAGACGCGCGTGCAAGCCTACAGCTGAATCACCCATGTCGCCCTCAATCTCTTTCTTAGGAGTCAGCGCTGCTACAGAGTCTACAACGAGGATGTCGACAGCACTCGAACGAATCAGCTGGTCAGCAATCTCAAGGGCCTGCTCACCATTGTCGGGCTGAGAGACATACAGGTTTTCGATGTCAACGCCCAGTTTTTCTGCATAAAAACGGTCAAAAGCATGTTCTGCATCGATGAATGCAGCCACACCACCAGCCTTCTGACACTCTGCAATAGCATGGATGGCCAAAGTGGTCTTACCTGATGATTCAGGACCATAAATTTCTATGATACGTCCTTTAGGATAGCCGCCAACGCCTAAAGCTGCGTTGAGGCCTATCGAACCAGTGGGTATTACTTCTACGTTCTCAATCTTTTCGTCGCCCATTTTCATAATGCTGCCCTTGCCAAAGTCCTTCTCAATCTTTGCCAAGGCAGCCTGTAGGGCTTTCATCTTTTGCTGTTGCGGAGTCAACTGCTCCTCTTCTTTTTCTTTCTTTGCCATAGTTTTCAATTATCAATTATCAATTTTCGATTATCAATTATAATTCAAGGTCGCCGTCGTGAATCTCGTGCCAAGGCAGTCCTTGCTTGTTGAGCTGCTCCATGAAGGGATCGGGATCGAACTCTTCGACGTTGTGAACGCCTGGCTTTTTCCACAGTCCCTTGCAGAACATCATAGCGCCAATCATTGCGGGTACACCCGTGGTGTAAGAGACGCCTTGCATACCAGTCTCCTCGTAGGCGGCACGGTGGCTGCAGTTGTTATATACATAATAGGTGTGCTCCTTGCCATCGTTGCCAATACCACGAATACGACAGCCGATAGAGGTCTGTCCCTCGTAGTTCTCGCCCAGATCCTGTGGGTTAGGCAGCACGGCCTTCAGGAACTGCAAGGGAACGATTTTTACTTTGGCTACGCCACTTCCGTCGGCCAATGGAGCCTCGTACTCTACCTCGTCGATACGGCTCATGCCAATATTCTGAATCACTTCGAGATGTTTCAGATACTGCTGTCCGAAAGTCATCCAGAAACGTGCACGCTTGATGGTGGGGTAGTTGATAACCAGCGACTCAATCTCTTCGTGGTGCAACAGATAGCTGTCACGAGGACCAATCTCTGGGTAGGTCAGGTCCTTGTGAATCTCCAGAGGTTCGGTCTCAACCCACTTGCCGTCTTCCCAATACAATCCCTTCTGGGTAATCTCGCGGATATTGATTTCAGGGTTGAAATTGGTGGCAAATGCCTTGTGGTGGTCGCCTGCGTTACAATCGACGATATCCAGATACTGAATCTCCTTGAAGTGATGCTTAGCGGCGTATGCAGTATAGATACTGGTTACGCCTGGGTCGAAACCACAGCCCAGGATAGCTGTCAAACCAGCCTTCTCGAAGCGGTCGCGATAAGCCCACTGCCAAGAGTACTCGAAATGAGCCTCGTCCTTTGGCTCATAGTTAGCGGTATCCAGATAACTGCATCCGCAAGCCAAACAGGCATCCATAATTGTCAGGTCCTGATAGGGCAGGGCAAGGTTGATAACCAGCTCTGGCTTAAAGTCGTTGAACAAAGCCTTAAGCTGCTCAACGTCGTCAGCATCAACCTGAGCAGTCTTGATGTCCATGTTATATCCAGCCTTGTGGATATCCTCCACAATCTTATCGCATTTTGCCTTACGGCGACTAGCAATCATAAACTCCGTAAACACGTCAGCATTCTGTGCAATCTTAAATGCTGCAACGGTAGCCACGCCACCAGCTCCAATCATTAATACTTTTGCCATAATTTATTATTTTTTCGTTATTATGATATTCCGTTGAGTTCTTCCGACCTAATGCCGAGGGCTGCCATGAGTGAGTAGCCAAGGATTTCCTGACGGAAATTGCCGCCCTCCATTGGTTGCATGGCCAGTACGGTGATACGTTTCTCGTCATCAGCATGGCGAAGACCTTCGCGTACCTTATTATATATTTGTTCCGCATTAGGTACTACAATGAGGCGCTTTACTTCCTTTGCGTTAGCAATAATCTGCATGGAGTCTACAAAAAGATCGTCCATTGTTGTCAGATATTCCACCTTGACACAGCTGATAAGGATTTCGCCCAAGCGACCCTTGAAGGCTTTTCCGTCCAATTCTTCTGGTATCCCAGGGGTGAAATTCTCCATTTTTGGGTGCTTATGCAGCAAAACAACCTGTATCTGATTGTCGCCTTCGCGCAGACCTCCATCCAGTGCTACGCATTCCAACCACAGGGCCATATCTGCCTTGGGAATGCGACGTCCAATCATGCGCTCAAAGTTTACTGTCAAGTCAAACGCAACCTTGTCGACGTAGTCAGCGTCGACAAGTATCACATTCTCTTCCCATTTTGTTTCTTTCATGCAGCAAAATTACACATTTTACAGCAAATAGCCAAATGAAAATGCTATGAAATAAACTTAATGCGCTAAAAATTTGGAGAATTCGAATAAAACCCCTAAATTTGCCAGATAAAATGGTGAAAATACTAACGCTCGAAAAAAAAAAGAAAAATTCTTTTGTTTTTTGCTCGCTAAATCGTATCTTTGCACCCACAAACTTAATTACTAATTCAAATTAATAACGTTATGAAGAAAATTTTTACTCTAATTAGTATGGCTTTCATGGCCATGAGTGTAAATGCACAGGACGTCTACAATGCTATTGTCGACGGAAAACTGGCTCCTGAGTTTGCTGCAGTGGCCGGTGAGGATGGCGGTGTGGCTAATAATACGGCTGACGGTAAGTCGATTGTCACTTTCTCTGCCGGTAAGGCAACTGTGACGGCTGTAGGCGGCACAACGCCCGCTAATGCTGATGGTGGTGGCCAGCAAATTACACCAGGTGCTGTTATCGATGCTGATAAACACATCTATGAGGTCGCTTCTGTTGAAGCTTGGAATGACATTTCTTGGGGCAAGAAGAATCAGGGCGACATCGATTTTTGGTATGTCACTGGTACAGGCAATCCATACGTGAAGATGAATGCTATTGAGAATTCCAAGGATGACGTGTGGCAGGGCAACTATAAGGCCGACTATGTGTACTATAATCCCGATGGCTCACTGGGCCTGCCAATCACAGGTTTGTACTACAAGTTTACCGCTTCAGCAGCTGGCGCTTTCAAGGTCAAGGTTTGGGCCAATAAGGGTAATCGTCTGACCTTTGTTGTGAATGCCAAGACGATGCAGGCTGAGCGTCTGCTGGCTTCTGGCTATATCAATGGTGTGAACGATGAGGCTGGCAAGAAGAAACTGCTGACCGTTGAGCAGGTTGACTCTGTACACCATGTTTATATTTATGGCAATTATGAAGCAGCTGTTGCAAAAGGTAAGGCTGAGGACGAAACTCAGGAGGCTTTTGAAGAGAGAATTGCTCAGTTGAAGGCCAATGCTGACGCTGATTCTATT
>JAFVHO010000038.1 GCA_017474485.1 Prevotella sp. | reverse complement strand
GTATTCGTCGTTGATGTCGCGGTTCTCAATCTCGTATGTCAGCTCCTGATGGAGGGATTTCTTATCTTCGTTTTCGGGCATTTCCAGTGTTACCCTTGCATATTGTTGTTTCATCTATCTTCTATATTTTTGTTGCGTACTGTTATTATCGGAATGCAAAGATAACCAAAATTTATCGTAATCATGCGTGATTTAACTAATTTAGCATAAAAACAAACGTTTAATTGATGGGAAGTAAGCGATAACTGAAGCATTTTTCGTATATTTGTGCCATTAAACAACGGAATGAGAATATGACGAAGGTAAATGCATTGCTGATGAACGCTGCCGACAACGTGGTAACTACGGTGGCAGAGATTGCGAAAGGTAAGCAGGTTGTCTATGAGAAGGATGGTGAGTTCCTGACGCTGAAGGCCGAGGAGGACATCCCCTACTGCCATAAGGTGGCATTGGTGGATTTGCCAGAAGCCTGCGAGGTGATTAAATACGGCGAGAGCCTGGGTAAAACCGTAACGAACATCGGCAAAGGCTGTTGGATAAACGACCAAAATCTGAAGAGTGAGTTGCGCGACTACGACAGCGAACTGGCTGCCGATGACTGGCAGATGTGTGCTACCCAGTCTGCTCCACAGCAGCACAAGCAATTCCAGTTCTGGGGCTATCGTCGTGCAGAGGGCCGTCCAGGCATCCGCAACCATATCCTGATTCTGCCCACGTGCGTCTGCGCCAGTGAGTCATGTCGCATCGTGGCCAGTCAGATTCGCGGGGCGGTGAACATCGTGTTCAACACGGGCTGTTCCGACGTACAGGCCAATACCGACATGAGCCAGAAGGTGCTGACTGGCTTTGCCTGCCATCCTAACGTCTATGGCGTGATAATCATCGGTCTGGGCTGCGAGACTGTTCCCCATCGGAAACTAAAGGAGAAGATTGAGCGGCTGACGAGTAAGCCCGTCGTGTCATTCGGCATTCAGGAGGAGGGCGGCACCCTGAAGACCATCGAGAAGGCTACCCGTGCTGCCCGTGAGATGGCCCAACAGGCAGGTTCGCAACAGAAGGAACGCTTCGATGCCTCAGAACTCTATATCGGCATCGAATGTGGCGGAAGCGATGCCACATCGGGTATCGCCAGCAATCCGTCAGTCGGTGAGATGAGTGATATCCTTGTCGATATGGGTGCTACGACGGTGATGAGCGAGTCGATAGAGTGGATTGGCGGCGAGCACATACTGGCCAAGCGTGCCGCTACGACAGAGATTCACAACCAGATTATCGAAGTGTGCCGTGAGTACGAGGCTCATCTCTCTGCCGCAGGACAAGATTGTCGTGCCGGACAGCCCACACCTGGCAATAAGGCCGGAGGCCTGTCAACGCTCGAAGAGAAGAGCCTGGGCTGCATCCGCAAGGGTGGTACGCGCCCCATCGTGGAAGTGCTTCAGCAGGCGGTTCGTCCTTCAAGGAAAGGTGCCGTCGTGATGGACACTGCCGGTTTCGACATCGCCAGTGTCACCTCCATGGTGGCCTCAGGCTGTCAGGCCATCGTCTTCACAACAGGTAGGGGCACACCTACGGGTAATGCCATCGCTCCCGTGCTGAAGGTGACTGCCAACGAGCGCACTTACCGCATGATGGAGGACAACATGGACGTTGACCTCAGTGCCGTGTTGAGGGGCGAAAGAACCATTGTTCAGATGGGCAGCGAACTGGTTGGTATCGTTGCAGAGGTAGCCAGCGGTCGCATGACCAAGGCCGAGGCCTTCGGATTCTCCGACATTGCCGTCGATCATGTCTGCAGGTTTGTATAGTTTATATATACCTACTTCTTGTTAATCTACTTTTGCTGGCCGTCACAGGTGGGCAATGCTCAAAACACCGCGTTTTAGGTATTGTGCATCTTGTTAATTTGTCATACCTTTGCACCCGAAATCACAGGTATAAAATTCTTTGCGAGCAAAGCGACCGAAGGTCGAGCGCATAAATAGTATTTGTTTAGTAATGAGGTGGCTGACTGTGATGGTCAGCCACTGTTTTATAAAAGAATAATAACTTATTAAATATTCAACTATGACAAGAAGTATTAAGATTTTACTTAAAAAGTTTTTCACCAACTGTGCTTGTCCGCAAGGACGGATGGGACGTGCGATGCTGAAGTTTATGAATCTCTGTCATGCACCGCTGACGAACTGGGGACTG
>JAFVHO010000226.1 GCA_017474485.1 Prevotella sp. | reverse complement strand
TTAGTTATTAATGAGTGGAGCTGGAGGGAATCGAACCCTCGTCCAAACAAGGAAACCATACGCTTTCTACATGCTTATTCCGGCCTTCATTTTCGTGATGCAACAAGACCCGGACCACCAATTGCACCCTTATCTCCTAAGATTTCATCTGCCAGTCGGAGCGCCCGACAAACTATTTCC
This sequence comes from Prevotella sp., assembly GCA_017474485.1. GTDB lineage: Bacteria > Bacteroidota > Bacteroidia > Bacteroidales > Bacteroidaceae > Prevotella. The sequence continues at coordinate 13,588 of JAFVHO010000226.1, read as the reverse complement.
GATTTACCTGCACCGCTGAACCCTCAGATTCGGAACAACATCCTTGGAGCGATGTCTCGTTCTCTCACCTTGTAAGAGAATAAAGCCAGTAATCTACTGTACTTCGATTAGGCAGCGAGAGCGTAGTTGTTTTCGCCAATTAATTTTCTGACCGACGTGATTTAGGAGTCCACAGTCGTCACTCCGCATGCTTACGTACCATCTCATCTTGCTGTCAAATCCAGTCAACCCCAATATGATTTTGTACTTAGCGATTGCAAAGATAAACATTTTTTTTATTATTCGTCATGTTTTTCCTAAAAAAATTGTACTTTTGCACAATATTTTGCATTTTGTAGTGTTTTACTATATAAATAACATGTACGCGTACTTATGAAACGATTATCTACCATTATAGCTTGTCTGGCCTTTGCTGTCACGATAGGCTGGGCACAGTCGGGAATGACCGACGATCAGATTATGGACTATGTGATTGAGCAGAACGCCAAGGGTGTATCGCGCCAACAGATAGTCACTCAGTTGATGCAACGTGGTGTCACTATCGAGCAATTGCGTCGCATCCAGAAGAAGTATCAGAAACAAATCAAGAACGGTTCTCTTGGTGCAGAGGACATCACGGCAGGTTCGAAGGCAATGAAAAATCGCATGCGCGAAGCCAATGGCGACCAGCGCGAGGAGCAGGTAAAGAAAGATAAGAAAAACGCATCACAGTTCCGTGTCAAAGATACCAAGAAATCGAACCAGATTCAGCGTCATACGTATGATGACGAAGACAAAGACTTTGTTGAGATGGATGAAGCCATTGACTTCATGATGCCTGACTCCCTCAAATACGAGTTGGAGAAGAAGAAGCCTGAAAAGCGTAAGATATTCGGTCACGATGTTTTTAACAACAAAAATCTGACCTTCGAGAGTTCTATGAACCTCGCCACGCCACAGAATTACGTACTCGGTCCTGGCGATGCTGTGAATGTAGACATCTGGGGAGCGTCACAGGAGAGTGTCACAGAGACCGTCTCGCCAGATGGTACCATCACCATCGAGGGCATTGGCGTCATCAAGTTGGGCGGACTCAGCGTCAGTCAAGCTAAGGCCAAGCTCAAGCGCGTGTTAGGTCCACGCTATCAAGGTTCAAGTATTGAACTGACCTTAGGACAGACGCGTACCATTACTATCAGCGTGATGGGCGAAGTAAAAATACCTGGTACATACACCATGTCAGCCTTTGCCACCGTCTATAATGCACTCTATATGGCTGGAGGTCCTAACGAAATCGGTACGCTGCGAAATGTCAAGGTATACCGAAAGGGCAAGTTGCTATCGAATGTCGATGTCTACGATTTCCTGCTGAATGGCAAACTCAGTGGTGACGTACGTCTGCAAGACAATGACGTCATTACTGTCAGCCCTTACGAGGCATTGGTAAACATCACAGGTAAGGTAAAGCGTCCCATGTTCTACGAAATGAAGACGACTGAGAGTGCAGCCACCCTACTCCGCTATGCTGGTGGTTTCACTGGCGACGCCTATACCAAGGCAATCCGCGTGAACCGTAAGGCTGGTGCTGGTTACTCAGTATTCAGTATTGGCGAATTTGATATGAGCGAGTTTAAGTTGATGGATGAAGACAGTGTCAGCGTCGACTCTACGTTGAACCGCTATCAGAATATGGTTGAGATTCGTGGGGCCGTATTCCGTCCTGGCATGTATCAGGTAGGTGGCGAGATTAATACCGTTAAGGCGCTGGTAGAAGCTGCAGCAGGTGTTACAGAAGATGCCATTTCTCAACATGCAGTGATGCATCGCGTAAAGGCAGACCGCTCACTTGAGATGATGAGTCTTGATATTCGCGGCATCTTGGAAGGTAAATTACCTGATGTTCCTCTACGCAACGAGGATGTTATCTACGTGGCCAGTCGTCAGGAACGCAACGAGAAGAAAACAGTAACCATCAATGGTGAGGTGGTTTATCCTGGTGTTTACCGTTATGCCGAAAACGAGACCATTGAAGACCTTATCATACAAGCTGGCGGTCCTACTGAGGCAGCATCGTTGGCAAAGGTTGACGTGGCACGTCGCATCGTTAATTCCAACTCTACTGAAGCGGGGGATCAGATAGCCCAGAACTTCAGCTTCAAGCTCAATCCCGATTTCACCATTTCCGAACAGCCAGACTTTACACTGATGCCGTTCGACGAGGTTTACGTACGTCGTTCGCCTGACTATAACGAACAGCAGAACGTGACTATCGAAGGCGAGGTACAGTTTGCTGGCAACTACGCTCTTTCTAATAAAGGACAGCGTTTGAGCGAGGTCATCAAACAAGCTGGTGGCCTGACCAAACGAGCCTATGCAGAAGGTACCAAACTGATGCGCCAAATGACTCCAGAAGAGCGTGACCAAATGGAAATCGTGCTGCGTACCGCCCAACGCAACTCAGGTAACGACTCCATCGACGTTAAGAAACTGCTGACCAACGCCACCTATCCCGTAGGTATCGAGTTGGAGAAAGCCATGAAGAATCCTGGTACTGACGACGACCCCATCTTGCGTGAAGGTGACCGCATCATAGTACCACGTTATGATGGTACTGTAAAAATCAATGGTGAGGTACTCTATCCCAATACCGTATATTATAAAGATGGTAAGAATACTGACTACTATATCAATCTTGCTGGCGGTACAACCTCTACTGGTAAGAAGTCGATGACTGTTATTATCTATATGAATGGCATGGTAGCCCGCGCAGACCGCAAGCACCAACCTCGTCCTGGCTGTCAGATTGTTGTGCCCACCAAGTCACGTCGTCGTGGTATGAGTCTGCCAGAGATTCTGAGTATTGGTTCAAGTACCGCCTCTATTGCCACCATGATTGCCACTATTGCTAATTTGACAAAGTAACTGTTATGGAAGAAAAGAAAGAACTGAAGGTTATTGACATCATTGATATATCCAAAAAGCTGTGGGCTAAGAAAAAGCTCTTTGCCAAGACACTGCCCATTGCCTTTGTCGTATCATATTTATATATATTAGGATTTCCACGCTACTATAGCACAGATATCAAGTTAGCCCCAGAATTAGGAGGGACTTCCATGAGTAGTACACTGGGGTCACTGGCATCTTCTTTTGGATTTGACTTGGACAATTTGCAGAGCAATGATGCCATCACGCCTCTGCTTTATCCTGACCTGATGGAAGACAACGGATTTGTGACCAGTCTTTTCAATGTACGCGTGAAGAGTAAAGACGGAAGCATTAATACAACGTACCATGACTATTTGAAAAAACATCAAAAGCCCATTATATGGATGGTACCGATAGACTGGTGCAAGAACCTCTTCAAGAAAGGACAAAAAGGAGAGGTTGGTTTCATTGACCCTTACAATCTTTCAAAGGATGAAGATGATGTCGCAGGTAGTATCAGGGATAAAATCAAGATAGATTTCGACAAAAAGACCGCTGTTATCAGCATCAGCATCAAGGACCAAGATGCATTAATATGTAAAACCATCGGTGATTCTGTCAAGACACGTCTTCAGGAATTTATTACAGAGTATCGTACCAGTAAAGCCCGTACCGATTATGAATACTACTTGAAGCTGACAATGGAAGCCAAGCAGGACTATGAGAAAGCACGGCAAAGATATGGCAGTATGGCCGATGCTAATACAAAGGTGGCACTGAGAAGTCTTGAGTTGAAACTGGAGGATATGGAGAACGACCTGCAGTTAAGGTTTAATGCCTATACAACCCTCAACACACAGATGCAGGCTGCAAAGGCAAAAGTACAGGAGCGTACACCCGCCTTCACTGTCATCAAAGGGGCTTCAGTACCCATCAAACCGACAAGCCCTAAACGCATGATATTTGTTGCTTTCATCCTATTGCTAACCTTTGCAGGCACATCATTCTATATATTGCGTAGACAATGATATATACCTTCCTGTTGCTATTTATTATTATCGTCTCTCTGATCTTTCTGGAAGAATATCTCGGAGACTATAATAAATATGCATATTGGGGACTATGTATCTTCCTAATACTCTTCTGTGCGTTCAGGACAATCGGTGTTGACCCTGACTCTGAGAATTACGAAACGATTTTCAAGAGTAACAGCAACAATCCGAAACTGCTGGTAGAAGCATCGTTTATGTTTTTGTCAGAAATCATCAGGAATTTCACAGACGATGTCCACTATCTGTTCCTGTTTTACGCCATTTTGGGCATCACGATTAAGTTTTATGCCCTCAGACAACTCTCTCCTTGGTTTTTCCTACCGTTAGTCATCTATATCGGCAACTATTACGTGCTCCACGATTTCATACAAATTCGAGCAGCGATAGCATCAGGAATGCTTCTATTGGCTATCAAGCCTCTCTCTGAAGGGAACAAGAAAAGAGCTGTCGTATATTTCCTGATTGCCAACGTATTCCATTATTCGTCATTTGCATTCTATCCCATTCTATTTTTCAGTAACAATTTGTCGAAGATATGGAAATACATACTTATTGGCATTACCCCGATAGGAGTCGTTATGTTCCTGCTTCACTACGATTTCATCTCTGCACTGCCAATACCCTATATTCAGGACAAGATTGAGATGTATAAGGCATTGACGGAAAGAGGAATCTTTGAAGAGCTAACACTGAAGAATTTGTTTATCTGGATTCAGTACGTCATCATTCTCTACTCACTGTATTTCTATGACACGATTCTGGAAAAGTGCCCGGCATTGCCATTGTTATTAAAGATTACAGCCTATTCAATGGTTTGTTTCTTTGCCCTGTCATCTATCTCTGTTGTAGCAGCCCGACTACACGAATTATTAGGCATCGTTGAATTGGCACTGTTCCCCTGTATCTGTTATACGATTCGTCCACAATACTACGGAAAAATAGCAGTTTGTGTCATTGGTGCCATAGAATTTTTCTACACACTATTTGTTTGGGAACTCTTAGACTTTGCTATGGAATGAGTAACGAGAAGAATGTCAGTAACCAACAGCGTTCTTCCCTTTTGCAGAAGAACATTCTGGCTTCCTTTGTCATCAAGGGTTGGTCAGCAGTCATCGTTTTGCTGATGGTTCCTGCTACCCTTCATTGTCTCGGAGATTATAATAACGGCATTTGGCTGACCATAAGCAGTCTGCTACTGTGGATTGACAATATGGATATCGGACTGGGCAACGGACTCCGCAATAAGGTGGCAGAATATATGGCACATGGCGAATGTGAACGTACCCGTTCCCTGATATCCTCGACCTTTGCCATGTTGATCTGTATCATCATTCCTATCATGCTCGTGCTACTACTATTGATTATGGTTGGCAATCCCTACCAGATATTCAATGCAACACCTGTCAAGGCCCCTCATCTTGATCAGGTTCTCATGATGACGGTTATACTCGTATGCACATCGTTTGTCTTCAAGTTAATCGGCAACTTCTATATGGGACTCCAGTTGCCTGCTGTCAGCAACTTACTGATAGCCTTAGGGCAGACGTTAGCACTCCTTGGCACATATATCGTACTCTATTCAGGAAGCCATTCGCTGATGCTGATTGCACTGGTGAATACGGCTGCTCCCCTACTCGTCTATATGCTTGCTTACCCCTATACTTTTTTCTATAAGTACCCGCAATTGCGACCATCGTTCAGTCTCATCGATTTTAAGGAGGCAAAGGCAGTCGTTAACATGGGTGTCCAGTTCTTTATCATGCAGATAGCCAGCGTCATTCTTTTCATGACGTCCAACATCCTGATATCCAACTTGTTCTCTCCTGAAATGGTTACTCCTTATCAGATTACCTACCGTTACTTCAGTATACTGCTAGTCATCTTTACTGTCATCTGCATGCCTTTCTGGAATGCCACTACTGATGCCTACCAGCGAAACGATATGGATTGGATTCGTAATGCCACAAGGAAACTGCGACTGATGATTGTCGGTATCATTATATGTCTCATCATCATGGTCGTTTTGTCAGACACGATTTACGCCATTTGGATAGACCATCAGACAGTTATTGACATCAAAATGAGTATTGTGATGGCAATCTATATCTTCATCCTCATCTACAGCATGCGCTACAGCTATTTCATCAATGGTATCGGCAAACTGCGTCTGCAGCTTATCTTTACCACAGCAGCAGCCATTCTGTTTATTCCGCTGGCATATCTGGCAACACAGTTGTCTCACGATATCATTTGGTTTATGTTGGTTATGTGTCTGGTGAATATTCCAGGCCTCATCGTCAACCGCATCCAGTTCTATAAACTCATCAACGGCAAAGCAAAAGGAATATGGGCAAAATAGCAGATGTATCCATCATCATCGTCAACTACAATACGCTGCATGTTCTTAGACCATGCCTTGATAGCATTATAGAACAGACTATCGGTATTGATTACGAGATTATTGTCGTTGACAACGGTTCTACTGACGGTTCTATAGAGGCATTATCTGACGATAGCCGTGTAACCCTTATTCCCACTGGCGAAAACCTTGGATTCGGCAGGGCAAACAATAAAGGGTTGGAACAAGCGAAAGGAGAATATATCTTCTTCCTTAACTCAGATACACTGCTCAAGAACAATGCCATCAAAATGCTTTACGACTTTGCCAAGCAATATCAGGGGAAATTAGGAGCCTTAGGATGTATCTTGGAAGACCGCCAAAGCAATTGGATTCATTCTTACGGACAGTTTCCTAAGATGGGTAACGACTTCCAGAAATTTCTCTGGATTCCCATTCTAAAAGGATTACATTTGTACCATCAGTCAGCTATCGAATACCCTGAGCATTGGATGAAGGTTGACTATGTTACAGGAGCCGACCTATTTGTCAGCCGCCAGGTACTTGACACATGTGGTGCTTTCCATCCAGCCTTCTTCATGTATTACGAAGAGTCGGAGATGCAGCACCGTTTCCAGTTGCACGGTTACGACAACGTTCTCCTGAATGGTCCACAGATTGTTCATCTTGAAGGAGAAGGCGGCAAGGCTGGCAACAAGTCGAAGTTCATCCGCGACACCTATCGACAAGAGCGAAGTCTTTTCATTTATTTCAAACTGACAGAACCGCGTTGGAAGTACTATCTCTATCGCATCGTCCATCCTGTATTGAGGCAGACCGTCTGGTTGAACCCCAACGTTTCGCTTCACGACAAATGGACTTTCGTCAAACAACTTTTCGTTTCTATCAAGCTCTAAGAATATGAATATACTCGTCGACGGTCGCATCTGGTCTCTTTACTCGGCTGGCGTTGGTACTTTCTTTACCAGTGCCATCCTGGAGTGGGCACAACAATGCGACACAGACACCTTCTATATTCTGCTTCCCAAGGGACTTGATGCCAGATATGAATTGCCGCCACTACCTGACAACATCAAGTTGCTCGACTATTCCAGACGTTTTCCACGACGCCTGCCCAACATCATCATCCTGCAGTGGCTAGTCCCCCATCTATGCCGCAAGTTGGCTATTGACCTCTATTATTCGCCAGTACCACACCTGCCCTACTTCATTCCTTCAAGAGTGAAGACGATGGTAACTGTCCATGATGTCGTCAATATCGAGATGGCCCATACCATGTCATGGACCAACCGCATGGCTACCAGCGTTTTCTTTGCACAAGCTATCAAAAAGGCCGATTATCTATGGACCAATTCCCATTATACCAAGTCGAAGGTTGATGAGTATTTCCCACAACGTCGTGCTCAGGACATCTTTGTCGGTGGAGCTGTCGATAGGCATGTGTTCTATCCCAGAATCCTTTCCGACGCAGATCGTCAGGATCTTAAGACTAAATATGGCATCAATAGCAAGTACATCCTTTTTGTCGGTTCTCTGGAACCACGTAAGAACCTGAAGTTCCTATTAGGTATCATTCCTGAACTCTATCAGCAACACGGCATACAGTTAGTCGTCGTAGGTGGCAAGAGTTGGAAGAGTACTGATATCAGGGATATCGTAGAAGCACCAGAGTTCCCCAAGAGATCTACTGTTTTCTGCGGCTTTGTTACCAACGAAGAGTTGGCTATGCTTTACAGTTGTGCCGACTGCTTTGTCTCGGCAGCACTAATGGAGGGACTTGGCATGCCCCAAATTGAAGCCCTGCTGTGCGGTTGTCCTGTCGTTACTGCCCATAACACAGCTATGATTGAAGTGGCCAGCGGCAAGGACGGCGCAATAACGGTGGAAGGATATAACCCACACGACTGGCAACAAACTATCCTGAACATGATTAAAGAACACAAGACCGTCAATCCACAGCAATTGTCTGATTATGACTGGACGACCATCATCCGCAGGTTGCGAAAGATGATATGCACTTTCGTCTTATTGTTCACAACCCTTTACACACAGGCTGAGATACCTATCGTCGCCTACTTTGGCATCCCCTTGGAACACTCGAACGTCAACCGCTTTAAGGAATTCAAGGAGGCTGGTTTCGATGTGTCTATCTGTTTCTACGACGACACACCTGTCGACACGCTTCTCCGCATTCTGGACGATGCCCAGAAGAGCAACATCCGACTCATCATCAGCAGCGGATGGGTGTCCGTACAGCCACATGTGGGTATTCCACGTCTTAAGAACCATCCTGCGCTCTACGGCTACTTCTTGCAAGACGAGCCTTGGCCTAAGGATATTCCTGAGACGACGCGACGCTATCAGGCTATGGCAAAACAGGACACCAAGAAACCTACGTACGTCAATCTGTTGCCCAACTATGGCGACGGCATGCCCAGGGAAATCAAGATGCCGCCGTACAAGCAATATCTCCAACAGACATCGACTATTGGTCTGCCGTTCATCTCCTTTGATTTCTATCCTATCATGAAGTCCGGCATTCGCGACACGTGGTATTCATGTCTGGAGGACATCCGTCAGGAGAGTCTGCGTACCAATAAGCCATTCTGGGCTTTTGCCCTTTGTACCCCTCATTGTGACTATCCGCAACCTACTATCGAAATGCTTCGCCTGCAAGTGTATTCTGATTTGGCATACGGTGCTCAGGCCATCGAATACTTTACCTACTGGACACCCAAGGTAACTGAAGAGTGGGACTTCCACGATGGTCCCATCGGTATTGACGGACAACGTACCAAGACCTACACACTGGTCAAGCGCATGAATCAGGAGTTGCGTGGTCTGCTTCCCTTGTTCGACAAGGCCGAGGTACAGACTGTCAACCACATGTTAAAGATACCCGAAGGCACCACAAAACTGCAGCGCATTCCTACAAACATCAAAAAACTGAAGGTCGTAGGCCGTCAGGGGGCCATCATCTCAACTTTCAAGAAGGCTGGCCACCTGTATATGGCGGTAGTCAACAAGGATTATGAAAACGATATGAAACTCTATATTTCTGCCAGAAGTAATGTCACTATGCTGACTAAGCAACTGAAAGAGACTGCACTTAAGTCCAGTTACAAGATAGGTGGCGGCGATATGCTTTTGTTCAAGTTAAAATAAAGATTTATGACGATATATATCAACGGACGGTTTCTGACACAGCCCATGACGGGTGTCGAACGCTATGCCTACAACATCTGTAAGGCTATGGCACGCCTACGCCAGCCCTTTACCGTGGTTTGTCCCAAGGCCCCCATTCATCAGGACTATGACGTAAGCGACCTGACCGTCGTCCACTACGGCATTGGCAACTCCCACTTCTGGGAACAGTGTGTGCTCCCGTTTTTCTTCATTGGCAAGAAGGATTATGTCGTTCTCAGCTTCACGGGCTTGGGTTCTATCCTGATTCGCCATAAGGTCATGACGGTTCACGACCTGTCGTTCCTGAAGAATCCTTCGTGGTATTCGCGTACCTATTATTGGTATTACAAGTTCATGACCCCCTTGGCGGTAAAGACCTCACAGCACATCTTGACGGTTAGCGAATTCTCGAAAAGCGAGATTCTCGGCTTCTATCCTTTCCTGAAAGCAGAGAAAATCAGCGTCGTCTATAATGCCATCGACCGCCAACTCTTTAAACCTCTCCCCCCCTCACCTTCTCACCCTCTCACCCCCTCACCTTCTCACCCTCTCACCCCCTCACCTTCTCACCCTCTCACCCCCTTCGTCCTCTGCGTCTCGTCCATCGACCCGAGAAAGAACTTTGCACGGCTCATTGAAGCTTGTCAGGGACTGACTGGTGCAAAACTCTACATCGTTGGTAAATACAACCGTGTGTTCAGCCAGCAAATACAGTTGGACACCACTTCCGACCATATCCAGTTCTTAGGCAGAGTCAGCGACGACGAACTGGTCCGCCTCTACAATCAGGCCGCCTGCTTCGTGTTTCCGTCTTTATATGAAGGCTTTGGACTACCCCCACTCGAGGCCATGGCATGCGGCTGTCCCGTACTGGTTTCCGACATTCCCGTTGAGCGCGAAGTATGTGGCGATGCGGCACAATATTTCAATCCGCTTGATCCTACAAATATTCTTCATACAATTACACAATATTTGAACGACGCTGACGTTATAAAAGAAAAGATGCGTCAGAAAGGCTTCGAAAACATTACGCGGTTCTCGTGGGAGAAGTCTGCGGAGACTCTAATAAAGAAGTTAGAGAAGTTAAAGAAGTTAGATGAAACGAATTGCGAATGAAGAAAACTATACTCCAGATAGCAAAATATTATTATCCTGTTGAAGGCGGCATTGAGACCGTTACCAAATACTTGGGCGAGGGCCTGACGACGTATGAGCAGGTCGTCGTATGTTTTAGCCAGGATGGTATCACCCGTCTCGATATAGTCAACGGCGTCAAGGTTTACCGTATTGCGTCGTCCATGAATATTGCCAGTCAGGATATTGCTTTTTCATACTATCACTACCTGAAGAAAATCATCTACGAGGAGCAGCCAGATATCATCCTGCTGCATTGTCCCAACCCTTTCCTGTATCCTATCACAGCCAAATTGACACCTAAGGATGTCAAGCTGGTCCTGCTGTGGCACTCCGACATTCTGGGCAAGGGCATTCTCTACAAATTGGTCAAGCAGTTCGAAAAGGTTATTCTCCGTAAGGCCGACCTCATTCTGGCCACGAGTCCTAACTACATCCACCCGTCCAGTCCTATTTACGACTATCGCGACAAAACGGAAGTGGTGGCCAACGGTATCATCAAGAGCGATTTTGTATGGCGTACAGGCGACGAGACGACCATAGAGGAAATCCGTCGGAAGTATCATCATAAAAAGATTGTGTTCTTCGTGGGGCGCCATGCTGCCTACAAAGGCATCGACTACCTCATAGAAGCCGAAAAATACATCCAGTCCGATTGCGTCATCCTCATTGGTGGACGAGGCCCTGAAACCGAACGTCTGAAGGCTATGACCCAGTCCTCGCGCATAAAATTCATTGGACGCGTTCCCAACGAGTATCTGCGTTGCTACTACTATGCTTCCGACATTTTCGCCTTTACCTCATGCACCAAGCAGGAGGCCTTTGGCATTGCCCTTGCCGAGGCCATGTATTGCGGCAGCGTACCTGTTACCTTCACTATCGAGGGGTCTGGTGTCAACTGGGTATCGGTTGGCGGCGAGACAGGTATTGAGGTACCGTTAGGCGACGTGAAGGCTTATGCCGAAGCCATCGACCGTCTGCTGACCGATAAAGATTTGTATATGAAATATGCCACTGCCGGCAAGGATCGCATTGTCCGCATGTTTACCAGCGAACGCTCCAATGCGCAAGCTGAAGAGGTGCTGACTCGTTTTATAGACTAATCCCTGTTATTTCCCTCCGAAATAGTTGCTCCTGATCATCCAATTTGACAGGGGCTTCATTTTTCCCAGGGAATACTCCTTATAGTTGGCATTCAACAACGTGTGACCCAATCCGCGCCAGTCTGAACGAATGCCAAACATATCCAACAACGTCGTATAGACGTCCAACTGGTTACAACTTCCCGTCCACGCATGGTCCCTATTTATACCGCCATTGATAATGTATAGTGGCAATTCGTCGCTGACCTTGTTGCCCATGTTCAGGTGTACGGGATGAGCGTGATGGTCGGCAGTAATCACGATGACGCTGTTGTCGTAGAGTCCTCGTTGCTTCAAACCGTCAATATACTTTTCTATCTGCATGTCGGTATAGTGACAGTCCACCAGATAGTTCCTATACTCCTCAGAAAGCGATTCGTCAGTTAGCGTAAAACCATGTTCCACGCACTTAGTATAAGGATTATGCATAGACATCGTCAGTACGAGTGAGAAGAATGGCTGTTCAGCGCTTGCCTCCACCTGTGTTGCCATCTGGAATACCTGCTCGTCGTCCAGGTCTTCATTGCCATCCATATCCTTGTCATAGTCGAACTTCGAGTACATCTTTTCAATGCCATATCTCAGGTTCATCTTATCCTGTTCCCAGAATGTCGGCGACGTGGGTACAATGATATGCGAATGCTTCAGCCTTCCTGCCTTTATCAGTAATGCAGGCAGACCGCAGAATGCCTTGTCCTTGGCAATATTGACGGTAATCTCGCACTTCAGCGGCAACAGGCCCGTCATATAGATAAACTGGCCGTCTGACGACTCACCCATATCAATATTGGGACGCATGTGGCCGTTATAATACACCGTGCTGTCACGCTTCAGACGGTTCATAAACGGTGTAATCTCCTTGCCGTCAACCACCAGATCTGAGGTTTGCGCCAAATACGATTCAACGATGATGAATATCAGGTTTTTCTCTCCCTCAACGGTAGCTGTCGTCGTGCGTTGCTTGTAGTCCGTATATTCCCGTCTGATGGCCTCCTTCTGACTTTCATCCAACTCCAAATCCTTCTGAATGAAATCATCGTAGCACACCAGTGCACGCCTCAGGAAACCACTTCGATACAGCATATTGTTGGGTGCTTGGGTGTATTGTACCCTTATCGGTGAGAATCGGATAAACGACGTCTCGAAGTTGTGGTCGTGAAAAAGGCCCAACACGATGATAAAGGCCAATACGGAAGCCAGCATGGCCCCCCACAGACAACCCAGCGTCCGCAGCCAACCCCTCAGTTTCCCTTCGTCAATCCGACGGTAAGCCAACAGCAAACAGCCAACAGCCAATAGCCAATACACATCCTGCCAACGGAATCCTGTCAGCGCACTACCCATCACGTCCCCATCGTTCAAGTTGCCCACTTGCAGAATAGCCAGATTGGGCAGATAATGGCCGAAGAAGCGTGAATACAGCACATTGCAGAACGAGAGCAGTGCCGTCAGCACGAATGTCAGCAGCAAACTGCCCTTCACCCTACCCCACGTCAGCAGCATACTCAGCAGAAAAAAGAACGTAGCGTCAATCAAACACGAGAACACATTGCTCAGTATGGCATCCACCTTGAACGGATACTCATATTCCACCGTCATAGCCATCTGACCATGCATAAACAGCAGATTGACCACCGATAATCCGAACAACAGCAAGAACCGTGTGTTCCACCATCTTTTTTGTATTGTTGTTGATAACATCGTCAAATCCATAAAAAGCGGTGCAAAGGTACACATTTTTATTAAGATATACAAGAATCAATCACAAAATCTTTCACCTTTTATTTTGGCAAAGAGGCAGCTTCTTGCCA
>JAFVHO010000225.1 GCA_017474485.1 Prevotella sp. | reverse complement strand
ACTCAGGCTTGTAGCATCAGCACAATATAAATGGAATGAGGGTATGTCGGAAAGGCATACCCTCTTTACGTTATTTCGGCTGTAGGTCAGCATACTCCTTCGCTACGTTAATTCTGCCGTTCAGAGAAATTGAAAATACTTTCGGAGAAATTGAAAATACTCTTGGAGTATTCAAAATTACTTCCGGAGTATCATGAAGAAAGAAAAACAAATTTTCCTTTGGTTTTCTGCTCAAATTAATCGTACCTTTTCGCTTCACGAGAAGGTACTCTCGCTCGACAATAAAAACAAAAATGCGTTTTTGTTTTGTATTGTTCTCGCTTATTCGTACCTTTGCACAAAGAAAAAAGAAGCAATGATGGAAAATATCAAGATATTCACAAAACTCATCAGCACGGAACTGCACTTGCAGGAACATGCGGTGGAGAACACGTTGAAACTGTTGGACGAGGGTTGTACAATTCCGTTTATTTCACGCTACCGCAAGGAACGGACGGGCGGACTGGACGAGGTACAAATCACCGCAATTTCTAATCGACTGGAACAGTTGCAGGAGATAGCTAAGCGCAAGGATACGGTGGTGAAGACTATCACCGAACTTGGGAAGATGACGCCCGATCTGCAGAAGCGCATAGATGACTGTTGGGACTCAACGACGCTCGAAGACATCTACCTGCCCTACCGTCCCAAACGCCGCACCCGTGCCTCGATAGCTCGTGAACAGGGGCTTGAGCCGTTGGCGCAAATACTGCTGATGCAGCGCGAGCAAGACCCCAAACGCGCCGCCCAGCGCTTCGTCGTGGTCGGCGGTTCTCCCGCCGACGTCAGCGCAGCCCTCAAGGGTGCTCAGGACATCATTGCCGAACAGGTGAGCGAGGACGAGCGCTCGCGAAATCAAGTACGAGCTGCGTTCCGTCACGAGGCCTTTATCGAGTCGAAGGTTGTCAAAAGCAAGAAGGATACGGATGAAGCCCAGAAATACAGCGACTACTTCGAGTGGGAAGAGCCCCTGAAGCGCTGTTCCAGTCATAGGCTGTTGGCCATGCGTCGTGGCGAGAGCGAGGGCATTCTGCGCGTCAGCATCACCATCGACGACGACGAGGCCGTAGAGCGTCTGCAACGCAACTACGTTCGTGGTAACGGAGCCTGTCAGCGACTGGTGGCAGAGGCCGTTGAGGACGGTTACAAGCGCCTGTTGTTGCCCTCGATAGAAACAGAGTTTATGAACCTCAGCAAGCAGAAAGCTGACGAAGAAGCTATCCGCGTATTTGCAGAAAACCTGCGCCAGTTGTTGCTTGGTGCCCCACTTGGTCAGAAGCGCGTCATGGGTATCGACCCTGGTTTTCGCACCGGTTGTAAGGTTGTCTGTCTCGACGCTCAGGGCAACCTGTTGCACCACGAGGCCATTTTCCCCCACCCGCCCATTAACCATCGTATGCAAGCCAACATCCATGTGCAGCAGATGATTAAGGATTACCAGATAGAGGCCATCGCCATTGGTAATGGGACTGCCAGCAGGGAGACGAAGGAATTCGTAGAAGACGCGCTGAAAGAGATGGCGCAGGGAAAACCTGCGCCCACGGTATTCGTGGTCAGCGAGGACGGCGCCTCAGTGTATAGTGCCTCGAAGGTGGCCCGCGACGAGTTCCCTGACGAGGATGTCACGGTTCGTGGTGCAGTCAGCATAGGTCGCAGACTGATGGATCCACTGGCCGAACTGGTGAAGATAGATCCCAAGAGCATTGGTGTGGGACAGTATCAGCACGATGTGGACCAAAGCCAGCTGAAGCACACCCTCGACCAGACTGTCGAGAGTTGCGTCAACCTGGTGGGTGTCAACCTGAACACCGCCTCGCAACACCTGCTGACCTACGTCAGCGGACTGGGACCGGTGCTGGCCCAGAACATCGTGGACTACCGCAAAGCGAACGGAGCCTTCATTAGTCGTGCACAGTTGAAGAAGGTGCCTCGACTGGGTCCTGCCGCCTATCAGCAATGTGCAGGTTTCCTACGCATCCCTGATGCCAAGAATCCACTCGACAATAGTGCCGTCCACCCTGAAAGCTACCACGTGGTAGAGCAGATGGCTAAGGATCAAGGCTGTAGCGTCAGCGACCTTATAAATAATAAAAGTACGCGCGAGGGGATTGATATCAAGCGCTATGTCACCACTGACATCGGTCTCCCCACCCTAACCGATATTATGAAGGAACTGGAGAAGCCTGGGCGCGACCCACGTGAACAGATAGAAGCCTTTGAGTTTGACAGTAGCGTACAGACCATCGACGACCTGCACGAGGGTATGGAACTGCCAGGTATCGTAACGAATATCACCAATTTTGGTGCCTTCATAGATATTGGCGTTCATCAGGATGGACTGGTACACGTGTCACAATTGGCAGACCGCTACGTCAGCGACCCCACTCAGGTAGTCCGCCTGCATCAGCACGTCCGTGTCCGTGTTATTGGTGTCGACCTGCGTCGCCAGCGCATCTCATTGTCGATGAAGGGTATCAACAAGAAATAAACATGACATTTGGGACGTTTGACACAAAAAAACGACCGTTTATCGAAAAAAATCAGTTTTTTGTAACCAATATATCGAAATTTTTTGTAACTTTGCCCCCGAAATCATCAAATCAATGAGATATAACTATTATTTTTATTAACAACAAACATTAAACCATTATGAAAAAGAGAATCTTTTTATGTGTTGCAGTGATGCTCTGCGCCTATCAGGCCATCGCCACGAATGTGATGTGTCTGAAGACCGACAAAGGGCAGTACATTGAAGTGGTTCGCGTGAGTATGATGGTGATTCCTGACGGAGGTAGCACATTCGAAATCCTCGTAAAAGACGGTGAAGGTGCCAGCAACGTTCAGAGCATCAGCTTCGAGAGACACGAGTCCGACATCGACCTGAGTAAGTACTCTGGTAGTACTTCTGGAGGCGGAACCGCTCCTGACTACTCAAAGCCATTCTTCCTCATGACCAACACTGGTAAGTACTTCTTCATGAAGGATAAGCCAGAGTTGTTAGCCAAGGACGGCAGTGACAAGTTTGACGTCAAGGTGGGCAGCACCACTGAGAGCGATGTATCAAAAATTTATTTCTTCCGCGGCGATGAGGAGGATGCAGCCCAGACTGCCGGTATCGACACACCGAAGACTGTCGTAGCAGAGGAGAAGCTGTCGCTGATGTCTCCTATCAGCTCGCAGATGACGATTTCTGGTTGCGGTGCAGCCGTCGAGGCAGAGCTTTACGCAGCTGATGGCCGTATGGTTGGCAAGGCTCCCGTTAGCAATGGTGTCACAACCGTTCAGGTTGGCCATCTGAACCGTGGTGTCTATTTCGTCAAGGTAGGCAATAAGTCACTGAAATTCATGAAAAAGTAAAAAGGTAAAAAAGTAAGAAAGTAAAAAACAACAATTAATAAAACACAACCATTATGAAAAAGTTATTTACTACAATAGTTATGGCCGCCATTGCCATGAGTGCCTTTTCTCAGGCTTATCAGCAGTATTTCCGCGTAGAGTTCAACTGCCCCATCACCGCCGATGGTTCAGGTAAGACCAGTGTCGGCCAGATGGGTGACTCTTACACCTATTGTAACCCCGAACACAATGTCATTGTCAATGGTGAGAAGCATGGCTGGATTCTTATCCAGGGTGGTGGCAATCTCACTGCCTACGACGAGCCTGCAGGCAATCTGACTTTCCGTCCACAGACAGCCAACATCTCTAACAGCACTGCTTTCTTCTTGGAGAATGGCCGCTATGGTCAGGGGGGTGCCAAGGCCAACTGGGCTTATCAGCTGGAGAGCAGCACTTGGGGCACAGTCATCAACAACATCACTGCTTTCAGCATCCCCGTGGAGAAGGTGTCACTGATTGACTCTACCGCTACTCACGAATACAAGTTCCCTGGTGACAACAAGACCTACCGTGTTTCTGAGTTCACCTTCAACCGTCTGCCCCGCAACGTGGCTGAGCTGAAGACCCTGCTCGAGGACGAAAACGGAAACCGTGTTGCTGCTTGCGACAATCCCTTGTTCATCGGTGCTGTTGTCTATCTCGTACTGCCCCGTCTGCTCGACTGCAGCCAGGACTGCCGCGACATGATCAACTACCTCTATGGTGTCAAGTACTCTGCACTGTCAACCACTGGTATCAGCAATAGTGACTTCCAGAACCTGTGCATCGGATGGTTCAATAAGGACGGCAATGGATACTACCAGCACAACACGCTGTTCCAGCACTTTGCTGGTGCTACGCCAGGCAATCAGTACAAGCCTAACGGCAAGGGCTACGGCTACGATAATGGCCCATACAAAGTACGTATCGGATGGGATCTCGCCGACCCCTTGTCACATTCTGGCAACCTGAATGTTGATTTGGCAAAATTGAATCTGTTCCCCAACCCCGATGCTACTGATAAGGGCGACATGTCCCACGAGTCTGCATCACCTCTGGTAGTTTATCTCCGTCCCACAAAGAAGAACGGCTACTTCGTTCACAGCGAGATCAAGAGCTACTATGCCAAGGGTAAGGACCAGCGCGACGACGACTTCTAATCAATATCTATTGATAGTCATTAATAAAGCCTCGCCAATCGCGAGGCTTTATTATTGACTAAAACGACAGCGTGGTGCCTTCAGAAGAGACGACAAGGGTAGCACGATGCCCAACAGGCAGGGGGAAGTTGCGCAGATGGCTGTGGCCAACAGGGAAGTCGTAGCAAACGGGAATGTCGTAGTGCTGCAGGTATTCATGGAACATATCGTTCATGTCAGTAAACCCGCCATCTGGATGTTTGTATTTAGTGAACTGTCCAATAATAACACCTCGGACATGGGACATCAGCCCACGCAGCTCGATATTATGCAACATGCGGTCAACCTTAGAAATGCCCTCGCCCGTATCTTCAAGGAAGAGGATGAATCGGACAGGCGCTGATCAGCCGTACCTGCAAAACCACGATAGTCGTCAAGGGCATGAGGCGCAACGATACAAGGGACCCCCCACGACTGAAGCGTGCGCACACCGCCATTGATGGTTGCAGTATCAGTAGCACTAGAAGGAGATATAATAGCAATGGTATCGCCTACGGCAATCGACTGTGCTGCAACAGGCGACGCAGAGACAACCATCAGGATGGTGGTATGTAGTAATAGTCGTTTCATTTGGTTGCAAAGATAGTATAAAATGAGCAAAAGGCCAAATTTATAAGCATAAAAAAGAGCTATAATCCATCAGGATTACAGCCCTTTTTATTTTCTTGCTTATCAAGCGCAAGGCTTACTTTACCTTAGCAACGATAGCCTTGAAAGCCTCGGGATTGTTCAAAGCGAGGTCAGCGAGCACCTTACGGTTGATCTCGATACCAGCCTTAGCCAGCTTGCCCATGAGTGCTGAATAACTCAGACCCTCCTGACGAGCAGCAGCGTTGATACGCTGAATCCACAAGGCACGGAATGTGCGCTTCTTGTTCTTACGATCGCGATAAGCATAGGTAAGACCCTTCTCCCAAGTGTTCTTGGCTACTGTCCAAACATTCTTGCGGGCACCAAAGTAACCGCGAGTGAGTTTCAGAATTCTTTTACGTTT
>JAFVHO010000224.1 GCA_017474485.1 Prevotella sp. | reverse complement strand
TACCATAGGTAACACTGACGCCAATCAGTGGTTCGCCGGTCTTGTCCTTGACCGTACCAGAGACTGACTTCTGGGCGAAGCCCGTTAGCCAAAGCATGCAAAGCAGCAAGGCTAAGAGAAATCTTCTTTTTTGCATTGTTAATTAAATTTGTTTTGTTTATTATTAGGTAGTTTATTAAAACATGTGCAAAGGTAACACTTTTTAGGAAATAAACAAATTATTCGTTTAAAAAAAGAGTAGAAAGCACTCCACTTTCTACTCTTTTGGGTTACGGAAGCGTATTGTCAGAGTCCAGGGGCGTATGCTGGCTGGTCGCTTTGCGCTTCGTTAGGATTGTCAATGACAACAGTTGCCGAATCTTGCGGGTTGATAACCGGATTGGGGTTTGGGTTGTCTTCAATGCTGCATGCTGTCAGTGCCGTAGCGGTAACAACAGAGCAAATCAATATCTTAGCTTTATTCATAATGTACGCTTATTAGTTATTATTACTTAATCACGACCTTTTTGCCATTCACGATATACAGGCCCTTAGCAGGAGCTGCTACACGCTGACCATTCAGGTTGTAAATTCCACTATTCACTTTTTCACTATTCATTAGCGTAGCGCCAATGCCAGTAGCTTCACCGCTCAAGCTATAGAAGGAAGGAGCACTCTGACCACCCTTCGGGATAGCGAGCCATGCGCGATGAGCCTCAATCTCGAAAGCAGCTCCGTCGGCAGCACCCCAATACCAACCAAATGTGTTGGCCAGTTCGGTATTGCTGTTACCGAAGGTGAGCTTGTAGAACCAGCTGTCCTCGTCGGCGGTCGTGGTGGTAGCCTCGTCGCTACCCTTCAGCAGGTTGTTGCTTGGATACATGGCAGAGAACAGTTCTACCGATTTCAGCGTGATGTCGCCACCCTTCTTGTCGGCAGACTCCAGCATGACGGCAACACCGGCAACAATGGCGTTCTTCACTTCCTTATAGGTCAGTGCATCGGGCGTAGCAGCTGTGACGGCGTATGCCTTGACACCCTCAGGCAACGTATAGCTGTGCTTGGAGTCGTAGAAGGTGGCATAGCCAGCCTTCGACAGAGTGACGGTAGCGAAGACTGGAGCTGCGACAGCTTCACCCAGACCACCCATTCCGTTGACGGCGCGGACAGCATATTCTGCCTGGGCATCGTCAACGGTGTAAGAGTTGTTTCTTGTGAATGCAATAACCTTGCCGTCCTTTACAATAGCCCAGAACTGACCGAGCAGCTGAGATTGCCATGACAGGGTGGTTCCATCGAGCTTCACGTTGGAGGCTGCAGGAGCCTGTTTGGTCAGCGATGCGGGATCCCACTGCTTGTCGGTGTTCTCAGAGAACATCTTTTCGTAGCTGTAGTTGGCAGCATCGTCAGCAGAGAGAATCGTCTCGAAGGTACCACCGAACGAATTAATTGTATTGCTGGCAGGTGTGATGTTGTTGCCTGCTTCGTCCATGGTGTTGAACTCGCCGAAGACCTTCGGGTCTTTGTTGTTCATACCCTTCTCAATCCAACGGGTGCTGATGATGGTTTTGGCAGCGTTGGCGTCGAGTGTGGTGTTCAGATAGACAGTGATAGGCTCGTTCTGCCAAGTACGTCCGAGGTTCCAGTTGCCCTTGCCCTGTGCCAGGTCAACGATGGTACAACCGTCGAAGACATAACCGAACTTGGTGTTGGTAGTAGGAGCCACAACAGTACGGCTACCAGTTCCGTTCAGAGCGCGAGGCTCCAGTGAAATGGTGGTGTTCTGGAAACGGATGTCACCGCCACCACAGATGAAGTCAACGGTACCGTGGATGTCACAGTTCTCCCAGTAAGCCTGCTGGCTACTGTTCGAGCTGTAGTAGGTGTCCTGGTAAGACAGCATGCGTACGTTCTTACCGATAGTACGGTTACCAGCGTCCTGAATAACGGCAGCACGACCGGCTGAACCAGCGCTGTAGTAGTCGAGTGCATTCTTCAGTGTCAAATCCTGCATATAGAGGTTGGTACCACTGATGTCGAACATGTCGGCCTTGCCCAAACCCTCGATGGACTTGTCGGGTGTGGTAACGATGATAGTGCCGTCCATGGACTCGCCAATCAGTGAGATGTTGTGGCCGCTGATAGTCGTCTTGACAGTAGCGTCAAGGTCGTAGGTGCCGTTAGGTACGAAGATGAATGCACGGGCAGCGTCCTTGCTGGCATTCTTGCCGTTTACCACGTCAATGACATCGAGCAGACTGCCTGCATCGCCAGCCTTGACATAGTACCAATCGCCGTCGCTGTCGAAGTTAACCTCGGCAGTATTCACAATCTTCATGCCGTGGATGTACATCTCGCCACCGCACTGCATCTCGAGTGTCAGTGTGCCAGCTTCGCCCTCATAGTTGAAGACAGTCGTACCACCGTCGCCGTCAGCAATGCCATCAAGTGTAGCCAGTGTCTGATCGCCTTTCTTCACAAGGATACCTGTACCAGAACCATACTGGCAGAGTGTAACGGTAATGGTAGCTTTCGGACCTACAAGCAGGTCAACGGTGTTGCCGTTCTTAAAGGCCCAGCCGTGCTGTGCATCGTGCCAGTAGAAACCGTCGCCTGCGGGGTTGAAGGCTTCATGGTCCTCAGCATAGAAGAATTTGTCGGCCAGGTCGAAGATATACTTCTTGTGAGTGCTGGCCACCTCAATCTCGGTCTGGATAGCATAAAGCTTAGTATCGGCTGTGATGACGTCAGCTGTGGTAAACTTCTCGCCCAGGATGTTGGCCTTGAACCAACCACGAGCCTTGTAGCCTTCCTTGGTAGCAGCAGCTTCGTCGATGTTATAGGCAAATGCATCAATGGTGGCGTCTTCCTCGACAGTCTGCGTAGCCAGTACGCTGCCGTCAACACCGATATACTCCAGTTTGTAGTCTGGTTTGAAGATGACGTTCAACACGTATTCCATCTTTGTCTCGCCAGCAGTCATCGAGATGGTAACGGTGCATGCCTTGTCCTTCTCGTCGTAGGTAATCTCGCCTATCTCACCGCTGGTAGCGGTAACATCGGTCAGCGGATTGCTCTTGCTGACCATAGCCTCTGCCTTTGGCAGTTTCAGTGTGGCCTCATACAGTTCGCCAAAGACGTCTTCAACAGTATACGTGTTGCCGTTGACCTTAAACGAAGCCAGTACGGGAACATCCTTCTCAGTACCATTGAGGATACCCTCGATAACGATGTCTGCCAGACCAATTTGTTTGCCGGCCTGCAGTTTGTAGAGGTAGAGCTTCAGTCCGCAAGTGCCCTCACCGGGTGTAGCACCAGTGACATCATAGTTCTTGACGGTGTTCGTATTCGAATTATTGCGTTCTGGCTTGATTTCCTTTTCCAGTTCGACGGTTGTGCCGTCAGCATTCTGCCAGTAGGCATCAATCAGACCATTGTCGGTGCCGAAGCGGTTGGCTTTGAATCCAACCTTGGTCGGTGTGAACGTAAAGCCAGGTTTCGGAGTAATGACGAAGCTGACAGCGTCATCGTCCGTCAGGTTGTCGTTATGCTGGTCTGCAGGTGTCAGGCGCGTCTCCTTTGCGTCAACGTAGGTCTGGCTGTCCTGAATAGTCCAGTTGCCTCCGACAGTTACCTTGCTCGACAGGAAGTAGTCGGCATTCGAGAACTCTGCCTTCTGACCATCGGTGCCCTCGCCAAAGGCGAACGTAGCCGTAGCAGGTTCGTTGTCAAGGGTAGCCTTGCCCTTCGGAGCATATTGAAGAACAGAAATGGAATAGTAGTAGTTGTTGTCGTGTTTGGAAGTAACAGCCACGAAACCAGCTTCGGCATCGCTAATCTTGGCCTTATAAGTATTCTCCTCGGTCAGCACGTCGCTGCCACCAATCGTGTACTGTGAATAGCCGGGATAGCCCTTCACGGTGATGAGGTCGCCAGCAGTCCTGACGGGAATCTTGAAGACAGCACCGTTGCGCACCTGCATGTTGTTGCCGTTCGCGCGGAATGTGGCTCCGTTGGCCTCTACCTTCATCTTCAGACCGTTATTTTCAATGTCGGCCACTTCGCCAGCCTCACTGCTGCCAGAGAGTGCCATCATGGCCTCCTGTAAGGTCGTGTTCCCGAAGTCCCATGTACCAGTAATGTCCTGTGTGGGGTCAGTTTCCTTTGCAGCGGGATATACGGCCTTGATGTAACGGAAATAGCTGCCGTCGCCAATGACGATGTCCATAGTTTCAGTATCTCCGTTGTAGTTGTATGTCACGACGTTGCCCTCTGCGGTATATTCCTTTGAACCGGCAAAGGTCGTTGTTGTCGTCACGTTGTATGACTCCAATGATACGGCTGTTCCCTTGGCAGCGGGAATTGTCAGTATGGTACCGTCGTTTATCTGGCACCAGTCGTTCCATGAGCCGTTGGCAATTTTGCCATTTGAAGTGTCGAAGTCCAGTTTCAGGTCTACGGCATTGCCGTTGACAATGACTTGTGTTACGTAAATGCCCTTGTCTCCCTGGTGATTCAATACCGGAGCACCATTCTTCTGCTGGAAGTCCCACAGGGCGGTAATCTCTGCCGTACGTTCAGCAAAGTTCATGGCGTTGTCAGTAAATACGGGTGTCAGCGTCAGGTTTTCCTTGACGGTAATCTCCTCACCTGACGCATAGTTTTTGCTGCCATCAGTCCATGCTGTCAGCGTCTTGCCTTCCATATACAGGGTACGGTTGGCTGGAATGGTGAACTTAGAACCGAACTCAATAGTTTTTTCTGCGGGTACAACACCCTCAGCTGTGACATTGCCAAGTTCAAAGGTAATCTTGACATCGTTGGGAATCTGCCATTCTGCGACAGGCTCAATAGCAAAATAAGGTACGTACGAACCGCCCTGAATGGTCAGTGTGGTAGCGTCACCCTTATAGAAGGCACTGACAATGTTATTGACCTTGTTCTGATGGTAGCAGGCACCAGTATTCGTCGTAAACGAGGGAACCACCTCTGTGCCGTCGGCATTCTTCACGGTGACGTTTCCGCCCCATGCACAGGTGCCGAACGAAATCTTCACGGCACCCTTCACTGGCACCGTAGCCTTGAAGTTGATCCAGCCGTGGTCGTCCTTACGGTCGCCACCTTCCATGATAGCTACGATGTTGGCATCGTTCAAGTCAGTGGTGAAACTCGGCGTACCGTCAGCAGCCACCAGCAGACCCAATTTCAGGTTGCGGTTGTCAATCTGGTCGCCAGACAGCAGATTGCTGTTCAGTAGTTCCACTTGGAACCCTGTACCTTCTGCCTTTGGCAGGGCCTCTACGGCGAAGTAGGGAGTATAGCTGCCGCCTTCGATGGTGAGTTTGGTGGCACCACCCGTGTAGTTGATACTGACTACGTTAGCTTCCTTGTTGTTGTGATAGCAATCGCCGGTGTTCGTGTTAAACGTGCCAACAGTTTCGCCGGACTCGTTCGTCACTTTCACGTCACCTCCCCAGGCACAGCTGCCCATTGAGATCTTTACTGGGCCCTCCACAGGAACAACGGCCTTGAAGTTGGCCCATCCATGTTCGTTAGAGTGCCATTTGCCGGTCAATACGGCAGCAGCGTTGGCAGCATCCGCTGCTACGCGGCTGACAGCTCCGTCAGCAGCCACAGCGATGCCAATGTCTGGCAATTGCTGCCATTGCACTAACTCGTCAGCGTTCAGCAGGTTTCCGTTAGTCAGGTCAACCTTGATGCCGCTGAAAGCTGAAGCACTTTGTGTCGCTCCCAGCAATGCCAGGACGATACAGACAAAATGTCTAACATACTGTTTAGTCATAAAAATGGTTTTAAGTTAACAATAAATATAATTTAAATGTTCACGCGTAGTTGATTCGGTTTTGCAAAGATAGTTATTTTTTAGTTAAAGTGTTCAAGTAGTAGAAAGTTTTTCTTAGGAAAAGTCCGTAAACGTTTACGTTTTACGGTTATATTACAGATGGATACTCGTAATAGTGCCATTCCCGCCCCTAAAGGTGTTTCTTAAAGAACTGCAATACGCGTCGCTGTACCTGCTTGCCACAACTGTGCGGCATGTCCCACAGTTCGGTTTCAAGTTTTTCGTCAGCATTCTGGCTTTTCCAGGTGTCGTGCATCGTCTTGAAGGCTTTCTTTACGCCTGATACTGGGAAAAGCTTGTCTTGCGAGCCATTGATGAAAAGCATTGGTTTGGGGCAGGCCATGCTGGCAATATGGGGATAGTCCAGCCAACGGCGCAGGCCAGGATAGCAATTGGCAAAGCCGCCGTTCTCCGTACGACTGTACTTGAACCCCATCTGCTCGTCGGTAGTCACCATCCAGCATACGGCAGCGCCAACCTTGACCCTGTCGCTCAGGGCGGCCAGCATCCAGGCGCGCCAGCCGCCCATCGACCATCCCGTGCAGCCAATGCGGCTGGCATCCACCTCTGGCATAGAAGCCAGATAGTCTGTGCCGGAAATATCGTCGTAGGTCATATAGGCCGACAGGTCGATGCCATACATCATCATGTTGCCAGCAATGATATCGTAGCGGTCGCGACGGGCACCCTCCTTCTGTCCGCGCTCGCCCCACATGGGGGCATCGGCAGAGAATACCACGTAGCCGTGCCGGGCCAGATAGTCACCAAAGAACTGGCCTTCGTAGCCTGCTGACCATGCTTCGGCATCCTTGATGACCGTGGAGTCTTCGCAGGCCAGCGGGCGTATCATCTTTTCCTTGCCAATCAAGAGGTGTGCGCCATGATCGTGCAGGGCATTGACGGCAGGGAATGGCCCTTTGCCGTCAGGAATCAGCACATAGGCCGGTACGGTGTAGTAACGTGACAGGCGAATTTCTATCTTACGCGCTGTGTAGCCATTGCGCTGTTCCTGAAAGAGCACCTTGACGTCGTAGCTGCCTTTGCTTTGGGTGTGTGGCGTGGCAACTGCCGGTGCGGGGGGTGGCGTCAGCATGCAGTCGAACACCTTTTGACGGGCGGCCCGCCGCCATTCACCGAAGTCTTTGATGTCGCTGTTTCCCCATGCCAAAGGATAGGTCAGGTCGGCAATCAGCGAGTCGGCATAGACAGGCAGATTGCGCATGAACTCGTACTTCGCGCGCTTCTGTGCCATCACGTTCATACTGATGGATATGGCACAGACAAAGACCAACATCCGTGTCATCATCTCTTGACGATTTTCTTTCCCCGCACGATGACGATACCCTTGTATGAGTCATTGACTGGCTGGCCGTTCAGGTTGTAGTACTGGCTATTGGCTGTTGGCTGTTGGCCATTAGCAATTTCGGCAATGCCGGTTTCACCATTGGCCGTGGCAGCCTCGCTAAGACCACCCATCTCGTTGGCAGCACGTACGGCGTATGTGGCCGTCGCGTCGTCAACGGTATAGCTGGGCGTCGTGGTGAAGTCGACAACCCGGCCGTTCTTCACGATGGCCCAAAGCAGGGCGTAGTTGCTGTCATCCCATGTCAGGGCGGTACCGTTCAGACGGACATGAGTAGGCTTGGGAGCCTGCTCGGTAGCGAGTGTCGGGTCCCAGTCACCGAACATATTGTGCATATTACCATACGCTGCGGCCTCTTCGTCTGTCAGTATCGGGTTGTTGGCATGTCCCTCACCGAAGGTCTTCTTACGGCCGCTAAGGTCTATTTGTGAACCAGTCCTGGTCATCGAGTTGTACTCGGCGAAGCGTTTAGGCCAGCCGTTCGACATTTCGTTCCATCCGATAGCCGACGGTATGACGTTCATCTTCGTGTCAATGAAGAGGGCGACAGGTGTACCACTGCCCCAAGGACGCCCGAGGGTGTAATTGCCATCTACATGGCTGCCTTCGCCATTGATGGTACAATCCTTATACACCCATCCCATTTTAGCGGGCTTGGAGGGAACGGCAGCATAGCCGCCTGCAATCTGGCGCAATTCTACACCATTGAAGAAAGCATCGCCCTTACCACACATATAGTCAGTGCGTCCGCGAATGTAACCTCCTTCAAAGTAGTAGAGTCCACGGTCGTTGTTCGACGTCCAAGTGTCCTGATAACCGCGCAGGGCAGTATTTTTGTATATGGTACGTGTGGACTTGTCGTGCATGGCCAGGTCGCGGCCCGTAGCATCGTCCATGCCACTTTCGATGGTCAAGTCTTGGAAGTAATAGTCGCTGCCGCTGATTTGGAATACGTCGCTGTTGCCGATGCCGTCATACTTGCTGGTGGTGCCGTATGTGCCTGCAAACGTGGCATTCTTGTCAATACCATTGGTGATGATAACACCATCGCGACTCTCACCGATGAGTGAGAGGTTCTGAGTATTGATGAAAGTGATGCATTCAGGCGCCTGATGGCCTTCAGCTTTTGTAACCATTTTAGCGTTGTCAACAGGAATGGTGTACTTGCCGTTCTTGATGAAGATGCGATAGCGCGTGCTCTTGTTGGAACGTGCCTTTGCAGCATTGATGGCAGCCAGGAGACCATTGACGTCCTCTACGACATCATCGTAGAGCATCTTGTTGACGCTGGGGCGTTCCATGGTAGTGAAGCTGATGTCGATAACCTCATCCAGCATATTGCCTGTCAGGTCGCCCACACTTTTAGCAGGCAGAATAAAGCGGTATTCGGTAGCGTATTCCAGACCTTTGTACTCGAAAGTAACGGTCTTGCCGCTGACCGTACCCTTGGTGGGATTCTGCGTCACGCTCTTGATGAGTGTGTTGTTGATGTAGGCCACAGCATCGTTGGCCATTTTGATACGCTCGTCGAAGGTCAGCACAATCTTACCCGTTGCCGAAGCACCAGTTGCCTTATCTGCTGGAACGGTAGACACTAATACGGGGGCTTTACCGTCATTGACAAGGTTGGGCGTTCCAACGATGAACAGCATGGCCAGCGTGTTACCATCGTTAGCTGATGCGGCACCGTCAACCTTCGAGGTTTTGTCGGCCAACAGGCGGATGTACAGCTCCTTCTGGTTGTTGGCCGCAGCAGGCAATAGGTTGTTGAACGATGCCGGGTTCTTGGCACCTTCCATGGTGAGGCTGCCGAACTTCGTCCACTCTGTACCGTTTGTTGACCACTCAGCATGGTAGGTCTGGTAGGCATTATAGTTATAGAGCATTTGGAACTGTACCTTGATGTCGGTGAAGGCCTCGGCATTGATCTTCGTTTGCCAGTGCCAATTGCCCACGTCGCCATTGTTTGCTCCTGTACGCCAGTTGACGGCAGCACCCTTGAAACTCTCGTAGCCACCACCACCGATGGTCGATTTATCCAGCCAACCACTAGTTTCTCCCGTTTCGGTGTTTACTAAGTTCAGCGCGTCACCGTCGTTGTCCTGTGCGGCAAAGTCGGCCTTGCGGCCATTTCCGCCCGCCTTGTAGAAGTCCCATCCGGCAATGATGTCAACTTGTGCGTAGTTGGCTGTCAGTGCCGTATTTGCGTTCATTTCCACTATCTTGTTTGAACTGGTCTCGCCATCACTCCAGTTGGTAAAGGTCACCAGACCCTCGTATTGGTTGGCATTCAGCTCAACGGTTGTACCTTCTTCGTACATCCATTTGCCGTCCACTATCGTTGGGGTAGGGTTGACGCTCACCATATAGTCGTTAGTACCATCGACAGTCACTTTTAATTCGTAGGTGTTCACTTTCTTGAAGTTGGCTGTCAGTGTGTTGTTAGCTGTCAGTATGTATTTGAACTTTGCATCAGTAGAAACCACGTTTCCTGCCGCATCCGTCCAATTGTCAAAGTCGAAGCCGAAATTCTTGGTAGCCGTCAGTTCAACCTCCGTGCCCGATTCATACTGGTCTGCCTTTGGGTAGATGCTGACGATACCACCCTCAGCAGGGTTGGCCATAGCTGTCAATGTAAACATGTCTACAGCTGTCTTTGTGCCGTCTACCGTTCCTTCGATGGTGACTTCACTGAAACCGCCTTCCTTGGTGTTACCTACACCTACAGTCGCAGATAGTGTCAATTGCTCACCTGACGTGAGGGCAGCCTGTTGTTCGGTGCTTAACTCAATCACTACTAAGTTGGTGTAATTGTTGTTGCCTGCATACTTGTCCTTATCCACACCGTGATTAGCACGTGGTGCAGTGAAGTTGCCTAAGGTTACAGCATCGCTTTCGCCCACCTTGGCGGTGATGGTGACACCGTTTTCGGCATCAGTGCCGAAACGCTGAATCCACATGCTCACCTTTTTAGGGGTAAAGGTCAGGCCTTTCGCGGGCTTCACTACCCATTCAATGGCCTTTGTTGAACCAGACGGCTTGAACTTGACAAACGAGATGCCCTTGGCATTGTCGTCGGCAGTGCGGGATGCCACACCAGTAATCTCCAGGTCACCTGTGTTGACGGCAACGGTAGTGAATGCATTGGTGGGGGCTGCGATGTAAGCTCCGATGTTCTGGGCATCGTTTAGAGGCCACTGTACCTTGGCAGCTGCATTACTGAATGTCTCTTGTGCTTGCATGTTTATTGTCATTCCCATGACGACTATAGCCATGCAGATTAGTTGTTTAATGTGATTTCTAATCATAAGTAGTTATATTTGGGTTGTTAACTATTTCCAGGACGCGTTCTGGCGGAGGATGAATTTAATTTTTGATTTCTTTGGTAGTTGAGGCTTGTCCCACTCGCCGCCAAGAATCTGGATGGTTGCATCGTCTTTGCCAGAAGCCTTGGCGGCAGCCAGGGCATCGTCAAGCGTGAAATACTGACCACGTCCCTTGCGATCTACGGTGTAGTCGGCATCACAACGATACTTCTTCAGTACAGGGACTTCCTGGCACAGGGCATCAGCCAGCAGACGAGCTACCACATGAGCGCCATAAACGCTATAGTGCGTGTTGTCCTGTTTGCCCTTTGGTTCGCTGGGTTCCGTACCTGGCAGGAACCACATGTGGAGCTTCTTGGAGGCTTCGGTACCCAAGCCCTGCTCCAGGTCATGGGTGATTTTGTTGGCATCGACGAAATGTACGTTCATGCGCTGGGCCACATCACGTGGTGCCACGCGATAGAGGCCGTGGGTATCGATGAGAGAGTCGCCTTCTACCATCTTTATACCGTCCTTGAAAGTCTGAGTGCGCAATTTCTCGTCGTCGTCAATCTCTGGTGCTTTGACAAAGAAATTGCGGCGTACGACGCAGTTCATCAGTATGGGAATACCACCATGTTCGCGCGTCTCGCGGACAAACTTGGCCAGATTGTAGTCGAAGGTGGAACCTGGGTCGGTGTGACGGTCGGCTTTGGGCTTTTCGTCGTTATGGCCAAACTGGATGATGACGTAGTCACCAGGCTTCATGCTTTGTAGCACTTGAGTCCAATGGCCTTCATTGATGAACGAAAGTGACGAACGACCGTTCAGAGCACGATTGTCAACACGGATGTTGTCGTCGAAATAGCTTTGGAGCACCATGCCCCATCCACGTTCCAGCTTACCTTTGGAGATGTCCTTGTTGGCAGCGGTGGAGTCGCCAATGATGAAGATGGTCGTTGTCTTCTCGGGTAAGGCCGAGGCAAACAGTAAGAATGCAACTGTTACGAAAAGGTATTTGAATCGCTTCATTTTTCTAAGCTTCTCATTTTCTCATTTTCTCAGTTTCTCATTTTCTCACCTTCTCACGACCTTGCGACCATTGGCAATGACAAAACCCTTATAGCTGTTGTCAACCTTCTGGCCAGCCAAATTGTAGCATACGCCGGGTTTGTCTGTGTTAGTCTGAACAGTATGGATAGCCGTTGGTGACTTCCATGTGGGATAATATTCTGTATAGTTGCTATCGCCATCGGCATTGCCGGCCTTCATGATGTCCTCGACTAATGAGTTTGCATAGACTTCGAGATTGGTGTACCAGCCCTTCTCGGTGTCGATAATATACTTGTTGCCATCGCTCTTGTCATTAGGATTCAGTCCGTTAGCTATCTCCCATTCATCAGGAATACCGTCTTGGTCTGTGTCGAAACCACTTCCGCGTTGGCCTGTCGGGAAGTTAGCCTCAGTATAGCCATTACAGTCGGCAACGACATCAATAAGTCCTTTTTTCTTGGTAACTGAGCCAGTGTATGTGGCTGTTCCATTCTGAGCTTCATTCATGTAACGCTCATCCACCTCGTCACGATAAAGTGAGGCACCTGCAAAGCCAAGCACTTTTTCGAAGGCCTTGTCGGCAGTGTGGGTCGTGACTTCGCCCGTTGGCGCAGCTTTGTCAAGTACCATGCAGACATAGTCTGTGCCGCTGACGGTGATATAGTCAGCATCGTTGCCATGCATGTGGTTGGGATCTTGGGCATAGTGCTTGCCATTTTGAGTGATGGTACCACTATCATAGATAAACTTGTCCCATCCGGCCGCTGAGCCGTCAATGAGGTTGCCGTTAACATAATATCGACTGGCCATGCCATAGATGTTAGGGTGGCCTGAAGAGTTGCCGCTTGCTGCCACCGTGCATTGAGTCAGTTTTGTGACAGTAGCTCCCGGGCCGCTCTTCATATAGTTATATGCCATATTGATTTGTCCACCACCAGGACCGCCATAACAACCATTGGTGTTATAGGTAATGCAATTACGGAAGTCAACATTTTCAGCCTGTATGGGATTCTCCCATTTATACTGACTGTAGAGTTTATTGGATGTATAGCCTGTCCATTCATAACGCGCACCATTGAAGCGGGGCGAGCGGTTGGCAACGTGACATATCATATTGTGATGGAAGGAAGCCAGTTTGCCTCCCCAGATGCCACCATAGCCGTGGGCGCCCTTATCATGTCCTGCATTTACAAGGCTCTCGCCAATCGTGCACCACTGCATAGTAAAGTTGTTGTTGTCGTAGAAAGAGGCCACCTCGTCGATGCTCCATGAGAAGGAACAATGGTCTAAAATGATGCCCGTTTTGTTTCGTTGCCAAATAGCATCGGCTCCATCGTTGATGTCTTTCTCTTGCCCGCGGCGGAAACGGATAAAACGGATAACGTTGTCGCCACCAGGTTGGACAGTATAG
>JAFVHO010000037.1 GCA_017474485.1 Prevotella sp. | reverse complement strand
TGTCCAGAGCTTGACTATCTGAACGAGATTGCCCGTGAGTGCGGTGTTACAGGTTCTCGCATGATGGGCGGTGGTTTCGGTGGTTGTACCATCAACCTGGTAAAGGATAACCTCTATGATGCTTTTATCGCTACGGCAAAGGAGAAATATCAGGAAGCCTACGGCAAGGAGCCATTGGTGTATGATGTGGTCATTGGTGACGGTGCAAGAAAACTGTTATAAAATGAGAGAGTGTGTATTAATTTCAGGCGGTGCGGGCTATATCGGCTCGCACACTGCCGTCGAACTGATTGAGGCTGGCTATGATGTGGTGATTGTCGACAACCTGTCGAACTCGGAGATGGCTGCCGTGGAGGGTGTCCGTCAGATAACAGGTGTGGATGTGCCATTTGAACTGGTGAATACCTGTGATATAGAAGCACTGAAGAAGGTCTTTGACAAGTATAAGTTCAACTCGGTCATTCACTTCGCTGCCTACAAGGCTGTGGGCGAGTCGATGGAGAAGCCGCTGATGTACTACCAGAACAACCTGACCTCGTTTATGAACATCTGCCAGTTGATGGTAGTGTACAATCGTCCGAACATCCTGTTCTCATCATCGGCTACCGTCTATGGCGATGCAGAACATCTGCCCGTGACCGAGCAAACTGAGCGACAGCCTGCTACATCACCCTACGGCAATACGAAGCAGATGGCCGAGGACATTCTGCGCGACAGTTGCAGGGCTTATCCTGTACTTCACGGTGTTGCTCTGCGCTATTTCAATCCTGTAGGAGCCCATCCATCAGCATTGATTGGTGAACTGCCCCGTGGCGTACCCAACAATCTGCTGCCCTTTGTCACCCAGACAGCTGCTGGCATCCGTGAATGCCTGTCTGTATTTGGCAATGACTATGATACGCCAGACGGCACTTGTCTGCGCGACTATATCGACGTGGTGGATTTGGCCAAGGCTCATGTGGCTACCATCAACCGTATGACTCAGGGTAAGATGCGCCAGGACTACGAGATATTCAATGTCGGCACAGGCTGTCCTGTCTCCGTCTTGGAACTGGTGACGAAGTTCGAAAAGGTGAACAATCTGAAGTTGAACTACAAGATTGTAGGTCGTCGCCCTGGTGATGTTCCTGCCGTCTGGGCCGATGTTAAGTTGGCTAACGAGGAACTGGGCTGGAAGGCAGAGCGCACACTCGAAGAGACACTTGCAGCCGCATGGAAATGGGAAAAACGAGTACGTAACATTAAAGATTAGACAAAATATGAAACCGACATTATTTCTTTTAGCAGCAGGCATGGGCAGCCGTTATGGCGGCCTCAAGCAGCTCGACGGTCTGGGACCCAACGGTGAGACCATTATGGACTATAGTATCTACGATGCCATCCAGGCAGGATTTGGCAAAATCATATGGGTCATCCGTAAGGATTTCGAGGAGCAGTTCCGCACGCAGATTCTCTCGAAGTACGAGGGTAAGGTGCAGTGTGAACTCTGTTTCCAGGCACTCGACGCACTGCCAGCAGGATTCTCTGTTCCAGAAGGTCGTGTGAAACCCTGGGGAACAAACCACGCTGTACTGATGGGTAAGGAAGTGATTAAGGAGCCGTTTTGTGTTATCAACTGCGACGACTTCTACGGTCGTGATGCCTTTATGCAGATTGGCAAGTTCCTGAGCAACCTGCCTGAGGGAGCCAAGAACCAGTATGCGATGGTGGGCTTCCGCGTGTGCAATACGCTGTCGGAAAACGGCTCTGTGGCCCGTGGTGTTTGTGCCTATAACGACAAGCGACACCTGACGGATGTTGTGGAGCGTACAGAGATTCTTCGCATTGATGGTGTTATTTCTTATAAGGACGAGCAGGGCGAGTGGCAACCACTGGAGGAGAACGTTCCCGTCTCAATGAACATGTGGGGCTTCACACCCGACTACTTCGAGCATAGCGAGGCTTATTTCCGCGAGTTCCTCAGCGACCCCAAAAACATGGAGAACCTGAAAGCCGAGTTCTTTATCCCACTGATGGTCAACAAGCTCATTACCGAGGGTACAGCCACCTGTGAGGTCCTCGACACCACCAGCAAATGGTTCGGAGTTACCTATGCAGCTGATCGCGACGCTACTGTTGCTCGCATCCAGAAACTCGTTGACGACGGGGTATATCCTAACAAACTGTTTTGACATATGAAGAAAGGACTATTAGTCGCTTTTCTTACGGCAACGGTAACGGTTATCGCATCGGCTCAGGTAAGACAAGAGATAACGCTGACCGATGACTGGCAATTCTCTCAGGACAAGAAGACCTGGCAGAATGTGAGTATTCCACACGACTGGGCCATAGCTGGTCCCTTCGACAAGAAATGGGACCTTCAGGAGGTCGCTATTGAACAGAACGGAGAGACTGAGGCTACCGAGAAAAGTGGGCGTTCAGGTGCTTTGCCATGGATCGGAGATGGGCATTATCGCCGTATGCTGACTATACCATCTAGCTACGAGCATGCAGAATTGATTTTCGACGGGGCAATGGCAGAACCTGTTGTGTCCGTCAATGGACAGCAAGCGGGTTACTGGGCTTATGGATATAACGCCTTCCGAGTGGATATAACACCATTCGTCAAGAAAGGTGATAACCTGCTTGAAGTAGACCTTAAAAATGTAGAGGAGAGTAGCCGGTGGTACCCAGGAGCAGGAATCTACCGTCCTGTTACGCTTTTATTGACACAGCAAACACATCTCGACGATTGGAGCATTTATATACGAACTGTTAGCCAGAAAAATGGCAATGCTATCTTGGAGGTAGAAGGCAGGGTGTTAAAACCAGATCATAACGTATTTGCAAATGTGGCTTTAGTCTCTCCTGATGATCATTCTGCTGTTACAAACAGAGAAATTCATATCAATGATGATGGAAGTTTCCACACGACTCTCAATGTGGAAGATGCTAAATTGTGGACACCAGAGACTCCATATCTTTATAACCTGATAACCACTATTACTGACAGGAAAGGTAAGGTTGTCGATGAGAAGTGCATCAAAACGGGCATCCGCACCATACGGGTAACCCGTGAAAAGGGTTTCCAGCTGAATGGACAGACACGCAAACTGAAAGGTGTTTGCCTGCATCATGACTTGGGACCTTTGGGTGCTGCTGTCAATAAGGCCGCACTTATCCGTCAGATAAAGATGATGAAGCAGATGGGCTGTGATGCTATTCGCACAGCGCACAATATGCCGAGTCAGTGGCAGATGGATATTTGTGACTCTTTGGGTATGATGGTGATGGCAGAAAGCTTCGATATGTGGATATATCCAAAGTGCAAGAACGGCTATGCACGCTTTTTCAGAGAATGGAGCGACAAGGACATAACCAACTTGGTGTTAGCCAATCGCAACCATCCGAGTATTGTCATGTGGTCTATAGGCAATGAGATTCCTGAACAATGGAGCGAGGAGGGTCGGCAAATAGCCGTCCGTCTGCAAGGCCTCTGCCATGCGCTGGACCCCTCCCGACCTGTTACCCAGGGTATGGACAGGGCCGATGCAGCTTTGAGCAGTGGCTTCGCCCAGACTATGGAAGTACCTGGATTCAACTACCGTGTTCATAAGTATCAGAATAATATCGAGAAACTTCCGCAAGGATTCCTCTTGGGTTCCGAGACGGCATCTACCGTCAGCAGTCGTGGCGTATATCAGTTCCCTGTTGTCGCTGAAGCCGTTGACACGGAATCGTCAGAACTCCGCAAGCACCATTACAACGGGCAGTGCTCCAGTTATGACGTGCAGTATTGTTCTTGGTCTAATTTGCCCGATGACGATTGGGTATGGCAGGATGACAAGGACTGGGTCATTGGCGAGTTTGTATGGACAGGATATGACTATCTTGGTGAGCCTTCGCCCTACGATGAGTACTGGCCGTCGCGCAGTTCGTACTTTGGTATATGCGATCTGGCCGGACTGCCTAAGGACAGATATTATCTGTATCGTTCAAAGTGGCAGAAGGAAGACCACACCATCCACTTGCTGCCTCACTGGACTTGGGGTAAACAACGCCGTGGACAGGTGACGCCTGTCTATTGCTATACCGATTATCCTACAGCCGAGCTGTTTGTCAATGGCAAGAGTCAGGGTAAAATCAGTAAGAATCCGAAAGAGCGCCTTGACCGTTACCGCTTGCGGTGGAATGATGTCAAGTATGAGCCGGGCCAGCTGAAGGTAGTCGTCTATGATGAGCAGGGAAAGCAAGCAGGCGAACAGGTTGTCAGCACAGCAGGGAAACCATCCAAGTTGAAACTTGACGTGTGGACACAGCATGATGCCGAATGGCTGAAGGCAGATGGAGAAGACCTCGCTTTTATTACAGTCTCACTAACCGATGCAAAGGGAACTGTTATACCCGATGCCAACGACCGTCTGACCTTTGAGGTGTCTGGAGCAGGTCGTTTCGAGGCAGTCTGTAATGGCGATGCAACCAGTCTGGAATCGTTCACGAAACCTACCATGAGGTTGTTCAGCGGTCAGCTTGTGGTCGTTGTGCGTAGTGACAAGAAGGCTGGTAACCTCACACTAAAGGTAAGAGATTCGCAGCGGAAGATATCAGAAACAGTTACATTGAAAACAATACAATGAAATCTATGAAAACAAAACTTGTTATGTTATTCATACTGATAATCGCTGAGCCTTGCTTTGCTCAGGAAAGAAACTTTAGGTTCAACCCTGGAAAGGTCTGGCTTGATGATGAACACAATGTCATTAACGCCCATGGCGGGGGAATGCTCTACCACGGCAGCACCTATTACTGGTATGGAGAATACAAACAGGGCAAGACCGTCTTGCCGGAGTGGGCAACATGGGAGTGTTACCGTACTGAAGTAACAGGTGTAAGTTGCTACTCCTCAAAAGA
>JAFVHO010000036.1 GCA_017474485.1 Prevotella sp. | reverse complement strand
GATGACGGAGCTATTAGTGGGCGAAGACGAGGGTCGATTAGAGGAAGAAGGCATTACCGCCACTATCTACGATATGGCGATGGGAACCAGTCAGATGTTGGGTTGTATGAGCGACCGCCTTTTGGAGATTGATCCTGATGCCGACATTACCACTTACGGCCAGGAGCTGAACGAACAGACCTTTGCTATTGCCAAGGCTGATACGCTCATCAAGGGTGGCAATGCCGACAATATGCGTCAGGGCGATTCGTTAGGTGATGACAAGTTTGAAGGATATAAGTTCGACTATATCATTTCCAATCCACCTTTCGGAATTGAGTGGAAGACAAGCAAGGCTGCTGTCGAAGCCGAGAACAAGAAAGGTGCTGCTGGACGATTTGAACCCGGACTGCCTGCTATCGGTGACGGTCAACAACTGTTCCTGCTCAATGGCGTAGCTAAGCTAAAGGACACTGGACGCATGGCCATTATTCAGAATGGCTCTCCACTTTTTAAGGGCGATGCAGGCAGTGGCGAGAGCAACATCCGTGGCTACCTCTTGGAGAACGACTGGTTGGAGGCCATTGTCCAACTGCCTAACGACCTCTTCTATAACACGGGCATTGCCACTTATATTTGGGTTGTCACCCGCAACAAGTCGGCTGAGCGTCAGGGCAAGGTACAGCTTATTGATGCCAGCCAGTGCTACGAAAAGCGCCGCAAGCCTCTTGGCAATAAGCGTGTGGAGATAACCGAGACCGCACGAAAGCTCATCATGCAGGCCTATCACAACTTCAACGATGGGGTGCTAACGCAGACTACTGCCGATGGCACCGAGATTCATGTGGAAAGCAAAGTGCGTGAAAAGGATTACTTCAAATACTCCAAAATATTCATAATGAATCCACAGCGTGATACTGTAGGAAACATTGTGCGAGACAAGAAGGGGAATCCTGTTATAGACAAGTCTCTCAACGACACCGAAATTATTCCTTGGTTAACTGACCGTAACGAATATTTGCAAAAAAATGTGTTTCCTTACTCGCCTGATTTTATAGTAGACGAGAAGAAAACCAAAATCGGTTACGAGATTCCCTTCACCCGTGAGTTCTACAAATATACGCCTCTGAAGCCCTCTGCTGAGATCTTCCAACAACTGAAGGAACTGGAGCAGCAGGAGAGTGAATTAATGGAGAAACTATTGCACTAAAAGACTAACAATATGGAGAAGCTATATAAAGATAGTGGTATCAAGTGGATTGGCAGGATTCCAAAGGATTGGAAGACTTGTTCCTTTTCTAATGCAATCTTGAGGATGGCTACAGGCTTAAATCCCAGAGACAACTTCATACTTACGAATGATGATGAATATTATTATGTAACCATCCGAAATTTCAAAGATGGTAAGCTTTTTTTAGATGAAAATTGCGATAGAATAAGTCCCGAGGCTTGGGAAATCATACAAGTACGCTCTCAACTTCATAAAGGTGATATTCTTTTTGCAAGTATATCAAAAGATGGTCAGGCATATTTACTGAATGACGAACCTAAGAATTGGAACATTAATGAATCAGTGTTCTGTATAAGAGTAAACAAGACGCTCTTTAACAATGGATATTTCTATTACCACATCATAGACGAAGGATTCCATAAAGAACTACGAATGGATGCAACAGGTGCAACATTTCAAAGCATCAAACAAAACAAGCTTCGAAAGTCCGTTATGTGTCTGCCGCCCATCTCCGAGCAGCAACTGATAGCAAAGTACTTGGACGGGAAGTGCGGGGAAATTGATCGACTGATAACGTTGCAGGAGCAAATGATAGTGCAGCTAACGGACTATAAGCAGTCTGTAATTACAGAGGCTGTCACTAAAGGCATAAATCCTGATGTTCATCTTATCCCATCCGGCATAGATTGGATTGGAGGTATTCCTGAACATTGGGAGATGCAACGTTTAAAGACATTAGGCTGGACTCAAAATGGAATAAGTCAAAGTGGTGATTATTTTGGTGAGGATTATGCATATCCGTTTGTAAGCTATTCAGATGCATACAAAAACTATTCTATTCCATATCCAGAAGGCAGAGCAAACTCTTCAGATAAGGATAGAAAAACGTACTCAGTGGTAGAAGGTGATGTATTATTCACCAGAACGTCAGAAACTATTGAGGAAATTGGATTTTCATCTACATGCTTAGAAACAATAAAGGATGCGGTCTATTCTGGATTCTTAATTCGATTTAGACCGACATCTAATAAATTGTATAAGGGCTTTTCAAAGTACTATTTTAGGAGCCAAGTCCATCGCGCTTACTTTGTAAAGCAGATGAATATTGTAACAAGAGCATCCTTGGGACAGGACTTGCTTAAGAATCTTGTTGTGCTTTTGCCTCCTCTCGCTGAGCAACATGCCATCGCTGAGCACCTTGACATTAAGTGTGGAGAGATTGACAGATTGATAGAAATTAAGCGGCAAAAAATAGATACTCTAAAGGAGTATAAGAAGAGTGTCATTTACGAGGCCGTGACAGGTAAGACAGATTTGCGGGATAGTTAAGAAAAACTATTTCCCCAGTTTGGAAATAATTTTCCCCTAACTAGGAAACAAAAAACGAAAAATAAATAACGCAATAAGATATGGACAACAACGACTTGAAAGAACGGGATTTTGAAGTCTACATCGAGCATTGGCTTCTTACGGAAGGTGGCTATACAAAGGGCGACCAAAGTACCTACGACAAAGAGCGTGCCATCGACCTGAAAACACTGGTCAAGTTTCTTCGTCTGACACAGACGAAAAAATGGGAACTGTACGAGAAGAAGTATGGTGTGCAGACGGAAGACCGCCTTTACAACGTGCTACAGGACAAGATTCATGAGCGCGGCTTGATATGGGTGCTACGCAACGGAATAGATGATCTGGAGTTCAAATTCAAGTTGGTCTATTTCGAGCCTGCCAGCCCACTCAATGAGGACCTGAATTTGAAGTATAGTCAGAACATCATGGAGTGTACGCGACAGTTCGCTTACTCCACCCAGAACCATAACACTATAGATATGGTGCTATCGGTGAATGGCATTCCTGTGGTAGCATTGGAATTAAAGAACCAACTCACTGGGCAGAATGTGGAGAACTCACGCCATCAATGGATGAACGACCGCGACCAGCGCGAGGAACTATTCCAGTTCAACCACCGTATATTGGCTTATTTTGGCGTGGACCTCTACGAAGCTATCATGGCCACCGAACTGCGAGGTGAGAAGACATTCTTCATGCCGTTCAACCAGGGAAGCAACGGGGCAGGTAACGTAGGTGGCAAAGGCAACCCCGAAGCCCCAGAAGGGAAATATACGACTTGCTACTTGTGGGAGCGTGTGCTCAATCGTCGTATGTTGCTCTGCATCCTCCAGCGATATATTTCCCGCCAGGAAGAGGAACGTATCAGCATCTACAAAACAAAGGACGGCCAGATACGTCAGGACAAGAAGAAAAGTGTTAAGATTATCTTCCCACGATACCACCAGCTTGACGTGGTAGAGAAACTGTTGGCCGACACCGCTGAACATGGTTCGGGCAAGAATTACCTCATTCAGCATTCGGCAGGCTCTGGTAAATCGAATTCCATAGCCTGGGTTGCGTATCGTTTGGGAGCACTCCAAAACGCAGAATTGAAGCCAATGTTCAATTGCGTATTCGTCATAACCGATCGCCGTGTGCTAAACTCTCAGCTACAAAATACCATCCTTGGTTTCGACCATGTGGATGGAACTGTAGAGACAGTGAAGGACAGTGACCCATCTACGAAATTGCGTAATCTCATCAATGACGATAATTCGCGTATCATCATCTGTACACTTCACCGTTTTCCGCTAATCTATAACGAAATTAAGGAACATGCAGGTAAGCGATATGCCATCATTGTAGATGAAGCACATTCATCACAGACGGGTAAATCGGCAGAGAAAATGAAAGCAGCACTAGCAGACACAGAAGAGGCACTTAAAGAGATGGCTGCCTTACAGGACATTGCAGAGGAAGAACTAGAGAAGAAGCGCGACGCGATTATGGATACGTTGCTGGCTCAGGGTCAGCATCAAAATCTGTCGTTCTATGCCTTTACCGCTACGCCCAAACCTAAAACGCTGCGAACTTTCGGCATCTGTACCCATCAGGATATTGACCCAACGAAGTGCCGCTATGAGGCATTCCACACCTATTCAATGTTACAGGCCATTGAGGAAGGGTTTATTAAGGACGTGCTGCTGAGCTATACGCCTTACGGTGTGAGCTACGAGATTACGAAGCGCATCACCGAAGACCCTGAATATGAAGAGACCCCTGCAACGCGGGCTGTCAAGGCATTCCACGATAATCACCAGCATGTTATAGACAAGAAGTGTGCCATCATTGTGGAGAAATTCCGCGAGGTGACGCTACCTGCTATGCAGGGAAAAGCAAAGGCTATGGTGGTGACTGCCAGCCGTGCTCATGCTGTGCGCTACTATATGGCCATCAAAGCCTACTGCGAGAAGCAGGGCTATAACGATGTTCATCCACTGGTGGCTTTCTCTGGTAAGGTTCTCTACCAGGAGCAAGAATACACAGAGACGGCCATGAACTCAACGCCTGACTATAAGATAAGTGAGGCAGGACTGCCGCTGTTCTTTGCATCTGACCTTTACAACGTATTGGTCGTAGCCGACAAATACCAGACAGGCTTCGACGAGCCATTGTTGCACTCGATGTTCGTTGATAAGAAGCTGCGCGACGTGAAGGCTGTACAGACACTGAGCCGTCTGAATCGTGCCCATCCTGATAAGGTTGACACCTACGTACTCGACTTCGTAAACGACCCAGAAGACATCAAGAAGAGTTTCGAGCCGTTCTACACTGGCACCGAACTCATCAAGCCAATGGACTTAAATTCCGTCTTTACGTTACGCGACAATATACGCGAACTTAATTTCTGGACTGACCAGGACGAGCAGCGAGTGGAAGATATAGTAAAGACTGTGAAGAAGGATGACCCGACACGATTAGGTAAACTGTCGAACGCCTTCAAGGGCGTGGTTGACCGCATCGACCAATTAGATGAAGAGACATTCTACACTGTGCGTGGGCAGATTAAGCAGTTCGTGCGCTTCTACAACTATT
The DNA here is from genome assembly GCA_017474485.1 of Prevotella sp. GTDB lineage: Bacteria > Bacteroidota > Bacteroidia > Bacteroidales > Bacteroidaceae > Prevotella. Next base: position 14 of record JAFVHO010000036.1, on the reverse strand, counting down.
TGGCCCAGGTTGAG
>JAFVHO010000223.1 GCA_017474485.1 Prevotella sp. | reverse complement strand
TGGAGAAGGCTAAGGGAGGACTATGTCTGGATCCCTTTACGGAGCATATCCCAAAAAGTTACCAGTTCGCTTTAAGCTTCCTTCACACTTGGAACTACTCAGATTCCAGCGTGCAAAGGTAAAAGACAGGCACGCTGTTACGATGACAATACGCCGCCTGGTGTATGAGGGATAATAACATCATCGTGGAAGGAATGTCGCTTTACGGTTGTTCGGACGTCATTTGCAGGGGTAAAGTGACTCGCTTACAGGGAGTAAGTGACGTTAGGGCAGGGAGAGAGACAATCTCTCGCGAGTCAGCAGCGGCCGTGTCTTTTATCAGCAGCGGCCGCTGCTGATATCGGCGGCGGGCGTGTCTGAAGTCGGCAGTCTTCGCTGCGTACCTATCTTTATGCTTACGATATAGAGGTGACTAAGGAACATTACAAAGATGTCAAAGGGACTTCAGTACCTGCCATCCATAGCATTACAACAACCACTTCGGGCCCGCATTCGCTGCGAGCCCGAAGTGATTTTTACAAACTAACTAAAACCAAATTCAATGAAAAAACTATTAACTTAAAACAAACTTATTAAAACTTATGAAACTCTTTTCTTTCTTTTTCTGATGCGAAGTTACGGTGTTTTTCATGAGAAAACAAGAAATGAGGTCATTTCTTTGTAATGTTGTTGCGACAGAAACCGAAATTTGAGACAAAACGGGAGATAAGCGCGAATTTCTGTCGCAAATCGACACAATATTTCTTTTTGCTCTTGGATAGTAGGAGCTTGGAGAGCTTGTATACTGGGTTCGCATAGAGAGGCCCATGAGCAACCCATGAGGAAGCATAGAGCAACACATAAGAAGAGTACGAATAAGCCATGCTCACAGGGGGACAGTTTGTTATTATACGATTTTCCTTTGGATTTTGTCTACTTACTTAGAATTATTTCCTTGGATTTTGTCTACTTACTTAGAATTATTTCCTTGGATTTTGTCGTTTTTTACCTAATTATTTGTTTGGATAATATCTTTTTTGTATCTTTGCATGCGAAAATATGCGAGCTATAAAACAAGATTTAAAAAGATGTATTATCCGAGATTTATAGATACATATCTGAAAGAATGGGCCTCACGTGAGACTCATAAGCCGCTGCTACTCCGTGGCGCACGTCAGGTGGGAAAATCGACAGCCGTGCGTCATCTGGCAGAGCATTTCGAGAGTTATGTGGAGATCAACTTCGAGAAACAGGCGTCCTACATCCCATTGTTTCAGGTGAAGGACATCGACGTGAAGGCAATAGTCTCACAGATATCTGCTATGGCAGGAAAACGCATTGTGCCAGGCAAGACATTGCTATTTTTGGACGAGGTTCAGGCCTGTCCAGAGTCCATTATGTCGCTTTGGTTTTTCAAGGAAGATCTGCCCGAACTGCATGTGGTTGCAGCTGGATCGCTGTTGGAGTTTGCCCTTGAAGACCTGCCATCGTTCGGCGTAGGTCGCATTCATTCCATGTTTATGTTTCCGATGACTTTCGACGAATTCCTCATTGCCAACGATGAACAGCTATTGATGGAAGCCCGTAACAATGCCTCTTCGTCCCAGCCGCTCCCACAACCGCTTTATGAAAAACTGGTGGGACTCACAAGGACTTTCATGCTTGTAGGCGGTATGCCAGAGGCTGTGGCCAAGTGGGTGGAGACACACGACTATCTGGCCTGTCAGGAGATACAGGATGATATTGTTGTGACTTACGAGGATGATTTCCCGAAATATCGCAAAAAAATCGACCCTACGCTGCTTCGTAACACCATGCGAAGTGTCGCTGTGCAGGTTACGGATAAGTTCGTCTTTTCGGCTGTGGAAGGAAACTATAAGTCTGCAGAGGTGAAGAAGGCTCTGGATATGCTTACTAAGGCAGGAATCGTGATACCCGTGACACATACTGACGGCAACGGATTGCCACTGGGGAGCGAAGCGGATAAGTCATATCAGAAGATGCTGTTGCTCGACACAGGTCTGATGCTGCGACTGCTGAACATGACCACCGGTGACATTTCAGAACTTACCGAACATATACTGACGAGCGATGTTACCGACCTCGTCAATAAGGGACCGATGGCTGAGATGCTGGCCGGACTTGAATTGCTGCACTATCGCACGCCCAACATCCGCCACGAGATATATTACTGGCAACGCCAGGCAAAGAACTCACAGGCCGAAGTAGATTACATTTCGAGTTATCGCCAGATGGTATTACCTATCGAAGTGAAAGCCGAAAAGCAAGGTGGCATGAAGAGTCTTTGGATCTTTTTGCGTGAAAGGAAACTCACCAACGCCATCCGCTGTTCATTGGAGAACTTCGGTGCCTTCGACTATCAAGATCCAGAAGTCAGCGGAGCCGTCCGTCACGTACAAATTTGTCCGCTCTATGCCATCTCGCAAATGGACTCTGTGCTGAAAGCCTTTAATTGGTAACACCTCGTCATTTATCTTATGGATATAAAACCAAATTCAATGAAAAAACTACTAACCAATAACTAAAACAAAAACTTATGAGGAATACTAAAAATCGATGACGAAAACGAGAGAAAACTACGTCAGTACATCAAGGATTTCAGAGAAGTGCTCGATTTTACGAAGGCGTTCGTGGGGGAATTCTTCGGACTTCTCCATAGCCCAAACCACATGGTAGGGGATGTGAACGGCCCAAGCACCAGCGGCTAAGGCGGGAGCAATGTCGGAGCGGAAGGAGTTGCCAATCATGACGGTCTGCTCTGGGGCAACGCCCAGATTCTCGCAGAGTTGGCGGTATTCGCGTTCCGTCTTGTTGGATACGGTCTCCATGTGACTGAAGTACTGCTCCAAACCAGAGCGTTGCAACTTCGCCTCCTGATCCATGAGTTCGCCTTTGGTAAAGACAACGAGACGGTAGCGGCGCATTTCAGCCAACTGCTTAAGCGTTTCTTCCACCTCAGGCAATGGGGTCGTAGGAAACTCCAACAGTTCCTTACCCATATCCAGCAGTTGCTGAACGATGTCGCCTGTCAACTGTTCATGAGTAACCTTTACGGCATTCTCTATCAAAGAAAGCGTGAAGGCCTTGGTACCATAGCCCGTCAACGACAGGTTCTTGCGTTCCGTGTTCACCAAACCCTCGCTTACCTCACGAGCCGTAGCCCACGGACTGAGCAGTTGGCAACAGCGACGCTCGACATCGTCGAACCACGACTGACAGTCCCATAGCGTATCGTCGGCATCGAATGCCAACATCTTTATTTCGTCATTAATCTTCATCATGACTGCAAAGGTAGCAAAAATTACACAATTTTTGTCATACGGAGTTTGCAAAGAAGAGTGTTTTCAGATTAAATAACATTTTAATTCATATTTCGTAATTCATAATTCACAATTATTTTGTACCTTTGCACCAATCGAATAAAAACGTAATAATAATACAGGTAAATTATGGCATTTTTAACAAACGACAAACTGACCATCGTAGGCGCTGCCGGTATGATTGGTTCAAACATGGCTCAGACCGCCTTGATGATGGGTCTGACAAGTGAAATCTGTCTGTACGACGTATTTTCTCCCGAGGGTGTAGCTGAAGAGATGCGCCAGAGTGGTTTCGACGACGTGAACATCGTTGCCACCACCGACGCTGAAGAGGCTTTCAAGAACGCTAAGTACATCATTTCTTCAGGTGGTGCTCCCCGTAAGGCCGGTATGACCCGTGAGGACTTGTTGGCTGGCAACTGTAAGATTGCTGAGGAGCTGGGCCAGAACATCAAGAAGTATTGCCCCGATGTGAAGCATGTCGTCATCATCTTCAACCCCGCCGACCTGACTGGTCTGGTAACACTGCTCTATTCTGGTTTGAAGCCTGGTCAGGTAACCACTCTCGCTGGTCTCGACACAACCCGTCTGCAGAGCGCACTGGCCAAGAAGTTCGGTGTCATGCAGAACCAGATTACAGGTTGTGCAACATACGGTGGTCACGGTGAGCAGATGGCCGTATTCGGCAGCCACGTTGTCGTAGATGGTCGCAAACTGACTGACATCATCGGTACTGCAGAGTTCCCTGCTGAGGAGTGGGAGCAGATGAAGATTGACGTCACCAAGGGTGGTGCCAAGATTATCGAGCTTCGCGGACGCAGCTCATTCCAGAGCCCCTCGTACCTGTCAGTAGAGATGATTCGCGCCGCTATGGGTGGTGAGCCTTTCCGCTTCCCCGTAGGCACATACGTAAAGACCGACAAGTACGACCACATCATGATGGCCATGAAGACCACCATGACTGCTGAGGGTGCTAAGTTCGAGGTTCCCCAAGGTACTGCCGAGGAGAACGCCAAGCTGGATCAGAGCTACGAGCACCTGTGCAAGATGCGCGACGAGCTGGTTACGCTGAACATCGTTCCTCCCATCTCTGAGTGGAGCAAGATTAATCCGAACCTGTAATCAATTGATAATTGACAATTAAGAATAAAGGCCCGTCTGAAAAGGACGGGCTTTATTTATGGCAGAACGACATCCTGCTGTCTTTCTTGTGGTGTGACCTTGACATTGATGACTTGTCCGTCCTTCATCTCAGCCTCGACAGTCGTACCGCGAGACGCACAGAGCTTAAAGCGCACATTCCACTTCTTGGGCCATGCAGGAAAGAGGTAGAGTTTTGAACCCACTTCCTGCAACAACATTTCCTGCATACCAATCATGCCAGAACCGCCCCAGTTATGGTCGGGCGACCAATCGTAGCCTGGTCCCCAGAAGGCAGGGAAGCGATAAGGGCCATCAGCCATCTTCTGTGTAATCAGCGTCTCAGCCTCATCAGTCAAGCCCAGACAAGCGGCCCAGATAACATCCTGTTTCCAGCCCACATGCGAGCGAAACTTGACAGCAAGGGTATCGTTGAGGTAAGTATTGCGAGCCACGTCGATATCAGGATACCCCACGCCATACATACGCCACGGGAAGACAGGATATAGCTGGGTGGTCTCCACATTCTGTACACGTTCCCAGTGCAGGGCAGGCTGTATCATACCGTCGCGAATAGTAATATCAGGCAAGCGCGTCAACAGTCCTCTCAGATAATCTACATCTGCCTGATTGTCGCGTCCAGTCCCGTTCTCATAATCGATGAGCGCTTCTGTCACGGTACGCAGGGCAGCAATGGTTGAAGTGGAATTATAGGCACCCTTGAAGGTCTCGCCACCAGAACCAGGGTAGAGCACTAGTTTGCCGTTGCCGTCAAGTTTCTTTGCACCACGCTGGTTGGCCAAATACTGATAGTGTTCGTCGAAGAAGCGCAGGCAGGAATAGACCATCGGGATATAGGGACTGATATCGACTGGGAAATAGCGGCGCGACGTCAGGGCCATCATACAGAACTCCAGACAGGTGTCCCATTCGTACTCCAACCAAGCATTACGCTCCATGCCAGGGTCGAAACCGTCAGGACGCTTCGTGCCGTATTCCGGATAGCAGGGCAGTCCGTAGTTCTCTATCTGTTCGGTCAGACAGGCCCCCTCATGCCCCCAATACAGACGGCTGCGCTCTTCTGCATTCTTATATATACTAAGGTAAAAATCGAGCTGAGGTTTCAACAGGTCGAAATCGCCGCTCTTCAGCATGGGCCAATAGACCAAGCGCTGGTTCTGGGCCGTATGCACGCCCCCACCCCAATTGCGGAAGTCAGGACTCAGCTTATATTCATCAGCCGTATTAACATATTCCGGGTCGAAGGTAAAGAGGCCGCCATTGAACTTGGTGGGCCACTGGCCTCGGGCGTTGCATCCCAACATATAGCGGAACAACGTATAGTTACGGACGAGAGAGGCGGGAACCGATGCTGATACATCGGGAGTGGTGGTGGGGACGGGAGCTGCGATATAGCTGCGCTGCCAGAACTGTTGCCACCAGCGACGCGAATTGCGACGATCCCAATCGTGACGAACCTTTCCTTCCAGCGTTGTGAGTTCTGCCATCCATTCGTCGACAGAACCCTGACGATTGTTCAGTGCTATCTGGACATGTGCTTTCTTACGAGGGGTCTCCGTAACATATATCCATCCCTGATAATCACTGCTGGCATAGTGGCCCGTCAAGTTGTCTATCAGCACAAAGCCCTCGCCCTGCATACGTCCGCCAAAGACCAGATTCTTCAGCGGGTTATAGAGTTTATCCTTGACGGCATCCATCTTCTGCTGAGCAACGGTGGCATCGAAGATGGTCTGCTGACCATTACAATGCATGAAGGTCAGTGCACGGTCGGCAGCTACGATACTATCATGATGGGTCTGCAAACCCTTGGGAGCCGCAAACTTATAACTGCTCTGAAAAGCCTCGCGCTTGGTCATCGTGATATCCTGCATCCGCCAATTCTCGTAGGTGACAGCCACATTCAGCTTCTCCCCTTTGCTCTCCATATCAACATGGACGACGGGCTTTTCAACATCAGCCCACAACTGGATGCTGATAACACCATCCGTCACCTCGACATAGCCCTCGTTCAGGTGCAGAATCTGACGGAAACGACTCATGTCGATGTTAGGTGATAGACTGATACGGAAACGACCAGCCTTCAGCAAGGTGTTGTTCTCGTCGAACGAGCCACTGCGTGACAGGTAGAACAGCACATCGCCATTTTCCGTCCAGACATTCATACCTATGTCGCCACCGCCACAAGGCATTGACTCCGACGAGTTCTTGCTTGGCGTGTTCCACTCGTAGTCCTGAGGCTGGGCGCAGACCATGAGACTTACGGTGAGAATAAGGAGAAAAAATAAAGGCTTCTTCATACATAATTATGACGAAGAAGCCTTGGTTTTGCACCCAATGGGCTACTGAGCAAGCGCGTCGAAGAGGCGGTCGAGGGCGGTGTCGACGGGGGATGCGACGGGGGATGCGACGGAGCCCGATGCTGATGCATCGGGAGTGGTGGCGGCATATGCCTCATTCAGCAAGGTGACGAACTTCGAACCGATAATGGCACCGGCGGCATTGTCTTGAGCGGCCTTGAGGGTCTGCTTGTTGCTGATGCCAAAACCTATCATACGTGGATTGCGCAGGTTCATGGCGTTGATACGACGGAAATACTCCTGCTTTGCGTCGTCGAAGCTCTTCTGGGCACCAGTGATGGCGGCAGAGCTGACCATATAGATGAAGCCATCGGTGTTGTCATCAATAAAACGGATGCGCTCTTCGCTGGTCTCAGGGGTAATGAGCATGATGATGCGGAGGTCGTACTTGTCAGCAATGGGTTTTACTATTTCCTGATAGTCTTTGAAAGGCAGGTCAGGGATAATCATGCCGCTGATGCCACTCTCGACACAGCTCTGACAGAAGGCCTCGATGCCGTAATGCAGAATGGGGTTCAGGTAACCCATCAGGATGAGGGGAATATCTACTTGATCCTTGATTTGCTTCAACTGGTCAAAAAGCAGTTGCACACTCATGCCGTTCTTCAGGGCCTGGGTGGCGGCACTCTGGATAACTGGACCATCGGCGAGTGGGTCGCTAAACGGAATGCCCACCTCGATAAAGTCGATGCCTCGACGTTGCATCGTCAGGATGACATCAGCCGTACTATCGAGTGTCGGACAACCGGCACAGAAATAGAGACTGAGGAACTTTTTGTCGCCACGGTTGGCGAAAACTTGGTTTATCTTATTCATAATTGTAGTTCTTTAATGAATTCTTTGAGTTTATTGATATCTTTGAGTCCAGGGGTTATTTCGAATCGCGAATTCAGATCAATGCCTGCCAGTTGTGAATGATGGAAGGAGCGGATGCGAGCCGCATCGTCAGGACCGATGCCGCCACTGAGGAGGAAGGGTGTCTCGCCGACATAATCGGCGAGCACTGTCCAGTCGAACTTCGCGCCATTGCCGCCAACGCTCTTGCCTTTCGTGTCGAAGAGGAAATAGTCGACGATGTCTTCGTAGGGCTTGGTGGCTTCGAGGTCGGCGGAAGTGGCGATGTTGAATGCCTTGATCACCTTCCTGCCGCTCAGCTGTCTGATGTAGTCAGGACGCTCATGCCCGTGCAGTTGTATCATGTCCAACTGATACTCATCTGCTGTGCGCTTCACCTGTTCTATGTCTTCGTCTACAAACACACCCACGCGCTTACACTTGGTGGGCATGTAGTTCGGACGTTCGCTGACATATCTGCTGGACTTCGGCCAGAAGATAAAGCCCATCATGTCGATGCCGAGTGCTTCGACCTCGCGAATATTATCGGCATCGCGCATGCCACAGACCTTTACTTTCATAGTTTTGCGATAAAATCACGTAATGCCTGTCCAGGGTCAGCTGTCTTCATGAAGGTCTCGCCGATGAGGAAGCCACGGAAACCAGCTTGGCGGAGCGCACGAACGGTGGCGGGATTGCTGATGCCGGACTCGGAGACGAGGACGGGTCCCCCAGCGGCGGAACCGCTGGGCACTGTAGCGGCGCGAAGCTTCTCGGCCAGACGGAAGGAGTTCTCTACGTCTGTGACGAACGAACCGAGGTTGCGGTTGTTGATGCCGCAGAGGTCGGGGCCGAGGGCGGCATACTCCAGTTCCGGCTCAGAGTGCATCTCAAGGAGCACTTCGAGGCCAAGCTCATGGGCTTTCTTCAGCAGGGCGGAACACTGCTGCACACTAAGACAGGCGGCGATGAGCAGCACGGCACTGGCCCCACAAAGGGCTGCGGCATAGAGTTGCGCCTCGTCGATGACGAAGTTCTTATAGAGGATGGGGAGTGTCACGCCGTTCTGACGGGCTGTACGGATGAAGTCGTCGCTACCGCCGAAGTAATGTTCGTCTGTCAGGATGCTGAGGGCTGCGGCACCGTTCTGCTGATACGACAGCGGGATGATGTCGGCACGACCCTCTTCCTTAATCCAGCCCTTCGACGGCGAACGGCGCTTGAACTCAGCGATGATGCCAGTCGGACTGTTCAGCAGGGCGTCGCGGAGCGAGGGCTTCTTGGCCTTCAGCAATGCCAGCTCGTCGCGCTTGGTGGCAATGATTTGCTGTAAGATGTCTTGCATAATGATATCGTTATTACGTTATATCGTTATCACGTTATTACGACTTAGCTATTCAACTCTACAAACTTCTTGAATGTACGGAGGGCACTGCCACTGTCGATTGACTCGCGGGCGATGGCGATGCACTCCTCGATGCTCTTCTCACCACGCTCCAGCACCTGAATGCCGAAGGCGGCATTAGCCAGCACGATGTTCTTCTGGGCGGGCAGGGCGCGGTTCTCCAGAACGCTGTCGAAGATTTGTGCAGCCTCTTCCTCGGTAGCACCGCCGACCAATTCCTCGGGTTTGGCAATCTCGAAGCCGAGGTCCTGGGGCTTGAAGATGCGCTCGTACTGCTTTGTGGTCACCTTGAAATCGCCTGTCAGCGAGATTTCATCGTAACCGTCGATGCTGTTGACGATGCCGTAGTCGATGCCAATCTTCTGGTAGACCTGATTGTAGAGGCGCATCTGGTCGAGGTTGGCGACGCCGAGCAGCTGACACTGAGGCTGACTGGGGTTAACCAACGGTCCCAGCAGGTTGAAGATGGTGGGGAACTGCAGTGCCTTACGAATAGGACCGACGAACTTCATGGCCTTGGCGAAGAGCTGGGCGTGCAGATACACGATGCCCGCCTCATTCAACGAGCGGTTCAGGCGGTCGATGTCATCCGTAAACTTGATGCCGTGGTGGGCGATGACGTTCGACGCACCACTGACTGAGGTGGCGGCGTAGTTGCCGTGCTTGGCCACCTTGTAGCCCGCGCCGGCGATGACGAAGCACGACGTCGTCGAGATGTTAAACGTGTTCTTGCGGTCGCCACCAGTACCGACGACGTCGATGTAGCGATCGGCGTTGAGGATGGCGGGCACACCCGTTTCCAATATACCGTCGCGGAAGCCCAGCAGTTCGTCGACCGTCACGCCGCGCATCTGCAATGCGGTCAGCAGTGCGGTGATCTGTTCGGTTGGAAACTCGCTGTGCGTGATGCCTACCAAGATATTCTTCATTTCTTCACGAGTCAGTTCCTCGTGGTTCAGCATCCTGTTCAGGATGTCTTTCATTGTCTGTGCCATAATTATATTTTTATTGTTTTTGATGTTGTTTTAAGATAATGCGCATGATTTACTCCCGTAATGCGCATGAATTGCTCCAATGATGCGCATGATTGATTCTGATGATACGTATGACTTGCCTCAATCATACGTATGATTCGTTCCAATGATACGTATGAATGATTTTAATCATAAGAATAACCAGTTTTGCAGCATTTTTTTGCCGTCGGGCGTCAGCACGCTCTCCGGGTGGAACTGAATGCCGCGCACGTTCAGCTCGCGGTGACGCAGGGCCATGATCTGACCCTCGTCAGAGATGGCGGTGACTTCGAGACACTCGGGCAATCCCTCGCGACTGACCACCCACGAGTGGTAGCGGCCGATAGTGATGTCACGCTCGAGGCCCGAGAACAGCGGATCGTCGGCAATGATATGACATGGTGTGGCCACGCCGTGGAACACGTCGCTCAAGTTCTCGAGTTTGCCGCCGAACGCCTCGCCGATGGCTTGGTGACCCAAACAGACGCCGAGGATGGGCTTCCGTCCGGCGTAGGTCTTGATGACGTCGAGCAGCAGACCTGCCTCAGAGGGAATACCAGGACCAGGCGAGAGGATAATCTTACTAAACTGCTCCAGTTGTGACAGTTCGAACTGGTCGTTACGATATACAGTAACCTCTGCTCCCAGTTCCTTCACTAAATGACTCAAGTTGTAGGTAAACGAGTCGTAATTATCTATGATGACTATCTTCATAATTCAGCTGCTTTAATAATGGCCTTGCGCAAGGCACCCAATTTATTGTTCACTTCCTGAAGTTCGTATTCTACATCGCTCTTAGCCACGATACCGCCACCAGCCTGGAACCAGAGTTCGCCGTTACGCGAAACGAAGGTACGGATGGTAATGGCCTGATTCAACGAGCCATCAAGACCGATGTAGCCGATGCAACCACCATAGGCACCGCGGTTGTGCGGCTCGTACTCAGAGATGAGTTGCATAGCGCGAACCTTCGGTGCTCCACTCAGTGTACCAGCAGGGAAGGTATCGATAAAGGACTTGATAGGATCAGCGCCGTTGTCAAGTTCGCCACTGACACGACTTACCAGATGAATGACGTGTGAGTAGTACTGCAGGTCCTTATAGAAATCGACCTTCACACCATGACAATTACGACTGAGGTCGTTGCGAGCCAGGTCTACCAGCATCACATGCTCGGCATTCTCCTTGGGGTCGTTGCGCAGATATTCGGCACCGCGACGGTCAGCCTCTGCATCGCCAGTTCTTTTGGTCGTGCCTGCAATCGGGTCGATGAAAGCCTTGCGTCCCTCGACACGACAGTGCGTCTCAGGTGACGAACCGAAGATGCGGAAGCCGCCGAAGTCGAAGTAGAACAGGTAAGGCGAGGGGTTGATGCTACGGAGCGCACGATACAGTTTGAAGTCATCGCCTTCGTAACTCTGGATGAATCGGCGGCTGAGCACAATCTGGAACACGTCGCCGCGCAGACAGTGCTTGATGCCACGACGGATGTTTTCACGATGCTCATCGTCGGTCAGCGTAGAACGTACATCGCCGACTGGATGGAAGTCATACGCCTTCACGTTGGCCTTATTCATGGCACGCATCACCTCGTCTATCTTTTCCTCGCCGTCAAGCGATACCACCTTCAGTGTGTTGTTAAAGTGGTCGAATACTATTACCACCTTATATAATATATATAGCAGGTCTGGTGCATCGTTCTTAGCCTGTGTCTCGTCCTTGACATTGATGTCCTCGAAATAGCGCACGGCGTTGAACGACGTATAGCCAAACAGTCCGCAGTTCTTGGCATCATCACCCGTTACATCGATGCAATCAATCAACTGGTGGATAGCCTTGTCGGAGCGGTACTCTTTGTTCACCTCGTGCTGGAAGGTCGAGCCATCGGGATAAGTCACGGTAGCCACACCATGCCCGATAGCCACGCTAGCCATAGGGTCGATGCCGATAAACGAACGCGAGTTGTCCTTCTCGTGATAGTCCGAGCTCTCCATCAGCGCACTCTGCGGATACAGGTCGCGCAGTCGCATATAAACACCCACTGGCGTATACAAATCAGCCAGTATCGTCTTAGATGTTGTTGTATATTTGAATGTATTCATCTGTAAACTGTAAACCGTAAACTAAAAATTTCCGTACTCTTTCGCCATCGCCTTGTTCTTCAAATACGTCTCGACGTCCTTGTCACCACGACCGCTGACGGTGAGCACCACTACATCTGAGGGCTTAAACGTCAGCTTCTTCAGGGCAGCAATGGCGTGGGCACTCTCGATAGCGGGGATAATTCCCTCCATGCGAGTCAGTTCGTAACCGCCATAGATGGCCTCGTCGTCGTTGATTGAAAGCACTTGAGTGCGGCCCTTCTTCGCCATGTTGCAATGCATCGGACCTACGCCAGGATAGTCGAGACCAGCCGAGATGGTAAAGGCCTCCTGTATCTGACCATCCTCATTCTGCATCACCAGCATTTTGGCACCATGCAGGATACCCGTCGTACCGCGATGAATGGTTGCTGCCGTATAGTCCGTGTCCCAACCGTGACCACCAGCCTCAGCTAATACTATTTTGACACGCTCATCGTCCATATAATGATAGATGGTACCAGCAGCATTCGAACCACCTCCTATGCAGGCAATCAAGTAATCGGGATAGTCGCGCCCTATCTTTTCCTCCAACTGCCACTTGATTTCCTCCGAAATAACACTCTGCATACGAGCCACCAAGTCAGGATAAGGATGCGGTCCCATCGTGGAACCTACAATATAGAAAGTATCAGCTGGATGACAGCACCAGTCACGAATGGCCTCCGAGCAGGCGTCACTCAGTGTCATGTTACCTGTACGGACGGGATGCACCTCGGCACCTAACATCTTCATACGCTCTACGTTGGTGTGCTGGCGCTCCACATCCGTAGCACCCATAAACACCTCGCACTTCATATTCATCAGCGCACAGACCGTTGCTGTTGCCACACCATGCTGTCCGGCACCTGTCTCAGCAATGATGCGCGTCTTACCCATCTTCTTAGCCAGCAGAATCTGTCCAATGGTGTTGTTAATCTTGTGGGCACCCGTATGGTTCAGGTCCTCACGCTTCAAATACAACTGGCAACCATACTGTTCACTCATGCGTTTGGCATAATAGAGTGGCGACGGACGTCCCACATAGTCCTTCAACAGTGCATGATACTCCTGCTTGAATGCCTCACTCTCAATGATGGGCAGATAAGCATCCTGCAAGTCCTTCACACATTTGTAGAGTATCTCTGGCACATAAGCGCCGCCGAACTCTCCATAGAAACCGTTCTTGTCTACTTGATAATTCATCTTTGTGTCGTTATTTTGTTGTTACTTTATTACATATTAAACTTTGAGAGGCCCGTCGCAAGAACGACAGGCCTCTCAGTATCTCTCCTATGACAAACTTATAGGTACATGGCTATCTTCTCACGATTGTCCGAATCTTGAGTTGCGCCACCACCAAAAGTTTGCAGTTTTTGTCATACTAAATACGCTTTTTATTACTTTCTGTCGGCAAAATTACACTTTTTCTTTCTTTCTGCCAAATTTTTCTGTCTTTTTTTTGAGAAAATATGTATCTTTGCAGTGTTATTCAATAAATATGCAGAATTCTATATAACAAATGAAGACTATGTGGATGGTCATATTCATGATTTTACCCCTATTGGGCATCAGCTATATTGCTTGGCACGTGTGGTGCCTGTTGCCTTGCGCCTGGTGGTGGAAACTATTAGCCATCATACTGTTGGTCGGTTCGTTCCTGACCATGATGTTTGGCATGCGAGGGTTGTACGACAGGGCATCGCTACCTGTTGGCACCGCTTTATATGAGATAGGCACATCCAGTGTCTTTATCATGATGTATCTGGTAATACTCTTTCTGATACTCGACTTAGGACGATTAGTTCGACTCGTTCCGCGTACCTTATTATATAGTAATTGGTGGACAGTCTTAGGTATCAGCGTTGTCATGTTAGCCATCTTTGTCTACGGCAACCTGCACTATCAGCATAAGTATCGTCAGGAGTTGACGCTGACCACCAACAAACACCTGGCACGTCCCATGAAATTAGTGATGATCAGTGACTTGCACATCGGCTATCATAATCCGCGTAAGGAGCTCCACCGCTGGATAGACATGTTGAATGCTGAGAAGCCAGACTTGGTACTCATTGCCGGTGACATCATCGATATGAGTATGCGTCCATTGAAAGAGGAACGTATGGCAGAGGAGTTCCGTCGTCTGACGGCACCCGTCTATGCCTGCTTGGGTAATCATGAATTCTATAGTGGAGAACAAGGTGCTCAGCAGTTCTATCACGATGCCGGCATCCACCTGTTGCGCGACAGTGCCATTGTTGTTGGCGACCTATGTATCATCGGTCGCGACGACCGCACCAATTTCCATCGTGACTCATTAGGCATACTCATGAAAAAGGCTGACCTCACAAAGTACTGCATCCTGCTCGACCACCAACCCTATCATCTGGAACAGGCCGAACGTCATCATGTCGACTTCCAATTCAGTGGTCATACCCATCACGGACAGGTATGGCCTATCTCATGGATTACGGAAAGCATCTACGAGTGCGCCTTTGGCAGTTATCAGCGAGGCAATACCCGTTATTATATCAGTAGCGGACTGGGCATCTGGGGCGGCAAGTTCCGCATTGGGACACGTTCTGAGTATGTGGTGGCTGAAGTGATGAGTGAGAAGTGATAAGTGATAAACGATAAGTGATAAACGATAAGTGATGAGTGATAAACGATAAGTGATATGGTAACAAAGAGACTGGAACTATTACGTGAGGAACTGCGTCGCGAACATCTGGGCGCTTATATCTTTAATAGTAGTGATCCGCATAATAGCGAATATACAGCTGACCGTTGGAAAGGCAGAGAGTGGATTAGTGGTTTCAACGGCTCCGCAGGAACGGCTGTCGTTACCCTCAACAGCGCAGCCCTATGGACGGACTCGCGCTATTTCATTGCTGCCGAGCAACAGTTGGCAGGTACAGAATACCAGTTGATGAAACTGAAGATTGAAGGCACACCGACCATTGCCGAATGGCTGGGTCAGGAGTTGGCTGACGCTGACAGCAAAGAGGTGGGCATCGATGGAACCACACACACGGCAGCGGCTATCAGTCAACTGAAAAACGAGTTGCAACAACAAGGGGGTCTGACCCTTCGCACCAACTTCGACGTGTTGCAGCGTATCTGGAAAGACCGACCATCCATGCCTTTGGATGCCATCATGCTACAGCCCACCGAACTGGCTGGCGAATCGACACATGACAAGCTGGCCCGCATCCGTAAGGCCTTACGTGAGGTACATGCCGACGGTATGCTGATGAGCCAACTCGACGATATTGCCTGGACACTGAACCTGCGAGGCAGCGACGTGCACTGCTGTCCTGTCTTCATCAGTCATCTGCTGATTGGCAGTCAACAAGCAACACTGTTTGTCGATGAGCGCAAACTGACTGCCAAAGTGAAAAGCTATCTGACTGAGCAGAACATCGCAGTAAAGCCCTACGAAATGGCTGGCAATGCCCTCCAGAAGTGGGGCGAGTGGAACATCCTGATAGACCCTGACGAAGTGAACGAAGCACTGGCCCGTCAGGTCAAAGCCAACGAAATCATCCGCAAACCGTCACCCGTTGCTGTCATGAAAGCTGTCAAGAACGAGGCTGAACAACAAGGCATGCGTAATGCCATGTTAAAGGATGGTATTGCACTGGTTAAATGGCTCTACTGGCTGAAGCCTGCTGTTGAAGCTGGGGGACAGACGGAAATCAGCGTCAGCAACAAGTTGGAACAACTGCGCAGCGAACAACCGTTGTATCGCGGACTCTCGTTCGATACCATTGCTGGCTACGAGGAGCACGGTGCCATCGTACACTACGAGGCAACACCGGAAACCGACAAGCCATTAGAACCTCGCGGCTTGTTGCTGGTTGACAGTGGCGCACAATACCAAGACGGCACGACAGACATCACTCGCACCATTGCCTTAGGCCCACTGACCGACGAACAGCGCAAGGTATATACGTTGGTGCTGAAAGGACATATCGACCTGCAACTGCTCCACTTCCCTGATGGTGCCAGTGGCACACAGCTCGACGCCATTGCCCGCGCACCATTATGGCAAGCCGGTCTCAACTATCTGCACGGCACCGGACATGGTGTCGGCGCTTACCTCAACGTGCATGAAGGTCCTCATCAGATTCGTATGGAATGGAAGCCTACCCCACTGCGCAAAGGCATGACCGTTACCGATGAGCCTGGCATCTATTTAGAAGGACGTTTTGGTGTGCGCACGGAAAACGTGCTGTTAGTACAGGAAGCGAAAGAGACGGAATGCGGTCGTTTCCTGTGTTTCGAGACATTGACGCTCTGTCCTATCGACAAGACCCCTATCCTCCCCGACTTATTGACACAGGAAGAAAAGGACTGGCTAAACCAGTACCACGCCGTGGTCTACGAAAAAATCGCTCCCCACCTGAACAGCGAAGAGCGATTATGGTTACAGGAAGCCACACAGGCTCTCTAATTTCTCATTTTCTCATTCTCTCATTTTCTCAATTTCCTATACTGCCACAATTCCAGCGAATTGATAATATTCTGCCACAATACGTAACAGCCTGCACCAATAGATGACACAGGATTCAGATACATATAGGCCACCCAGATGCTCAGCGCCGTATTTTTCTGGAATAGCGCCTGTCCAGCATTCACTTCTTCACCCATTTGTCGTCCTATAACGCGACCAATGCCAAACTGTACGAAACAGAGCAGGAACGTGGTTATAGCTATCATCAATAACAGAAACAACGATGCACTGCTGTGAACGATATTCTTTACGGTAATGCCTGTAGTAATGCTCAACGAGATGGACCAAAAATAAAAGCTCAGATTAGGTTGAGCAGCAATCTTGGCACAGAGATTTTTGACAAAATGCTGCATCAGCCACCCTAAGACAAGGGGCAACAACAAAACAATACTAACCTTCTGCAGTATTATCAAGAATGCATCGAAAAAAGACACATGCTCTGCTTGTTCTAAGATGGGAAACACTAACGGTATCATCAGTGCCGATACCAAAGAAGAAATAAGCACATATGTCGTCATCGTCGAGATGTTTCCTCCCAATTTGCCAACCACAACAGGTGCTGCCGATGCTGCAGGTCCGATGATGCACGTCAACACGGCCTCCCACAACAACTTTTGTTCCACATCAGCCTCAACCCAAAAGATAACACCTATATTAACAGCGACTAACAACAACTGAGCCACCAGCACACCGATGTGCCAGCAATGCGGACGCATCTGGTGGAAGTCGACCTTGCAGAAGGTGACAAATAGTGTTAGGAAGACGAACAGCGGAAAGATGACGTCAAACACGGGGCTTAACTCATTGCCAAGTTCATCTAATTGCGGTACATAATAAAAAGTCAGATAACACAACGTACCCACAGCAATGGCCACAGGCAGCGTCCAATCTTTTAAGAATCTTAGCAGTTTGTCCATAATTCGCTGCAAAAGTACGAATAAGTGAGCAAAATGCCAAATTTATTTGAGTATTTTCGAACGGAAGTAGCTTCGACGAAGTCAAATGTACGAAAAATAATTGAGAAATAAGAATTATTTCGTATCTTTGCACTCAAAACAACGATTATACTATGTTAGTAAAGACATA
>JAFVHO010000222.1 GCA_017474485.1 Prevotella sp. | reverse complement strand
TCGCCTGCGGCGATTGTCAATGAAGAATTGAGAATTCAACAATCAAACATCGCAGCGAAGCGAGAATCATTCAACACTCAACATTCAAAATTCAACATTCATAAGCTATGAAGAGAGAGACATGGAAGACGGTGATTCAGGTCATCATTAGCATTCTGACGGCGGCACTGACCGCTATGGGAACGGCAAGCTGCATGAGGTAGTGAAGAGTGAAGAGGGCCCGCATTTCTGCGAGCCCTCTTATTTGATTATCTGAAAGAACTGACCTGCGAGATACGGTTCTTAATCTTATCGACGTATGCATCGATGGTGGCCACGGCTACGATATTAAGCACATCGCGGACGGAGGCACCGAAATCGATGAAATGGATAGGCTTGTTCAATCCCATCTGGATGGGGCCGATGATTTCCACGTCTGCATCAAGCATCTGCAGCATCTTGTAGCTGGAGCGTGCCGATGTCAGGTTGGGGAACACCAGTGTGTTGACATTCTTACCGAAGACGCGGGTAAAGGGATACTGCTCATCACGCAGTTCACGGTCTAAGGCGAAGCCTAACTGCATCTCACCATCGATGGGCAGATCAGGATACTGCTGCTGCATGTACTCAACAGCATGACGCACCTTCAAAGCACCATCGCTCTGGCTGGAGCCGAAGTTAGAGTGGCTAATCATAGAGACGACAGGTTTCTCGTTGAAGAAGCGTACGCTGGTGGCAGCCAGACGGGCAATGTCGATCAGCACATCGGTATCGGGATTCTCGTTAACCAAGGTGTCGGCAATATATAGCGTTCCCTTGGGCGAATTGATGATATGCATAGCACCGAAATGCTTGAACTCAGGACGAATACCAATAACCTCCTTGACAACCTTAACCGTATTTGAATATTTGGTATAGAGGCCAGTGATAAAGGCATCAGCTTCACCCGTCTCGACCATCATCATACCGAAGTAGTTGCGCTCGAACATCTTGTCGTTAGCCTCCTGGAATGTGTAGCCGTCGCGTTGACGCTTTTCAGCCAGGATACGGGCATAACGCTCACGACGCTCCTGTTCAGAGGGATGACGCAGGTTGACAATCTCGATACCATCCAAATTCAGGTCAAGCTTAGCTGCCAACTTGGCAATCACTTCATCGTTACCCAACAAGACTGGCTGGCAGATACCTTCAGCCTTGGCCTGAACAGCAGCCTTGAGCATGGTTGGGTGTACAGCCTCGGCAAAGACGACGCGCTGCGGATGGGCAGCAGCGGTGGCATACAGCTTCTGTGTGAGCTTAGTCTCCTGACCAAGCAGCACGCTGAGTGAGCGCTTGTACTCGTCCCAGTCCTCAATTTTCTTACGGGCCACCCCACTCTCGATGGCTGCACGGGCCACAGCTGACGACACCTCGGTAATGAGTCGTGGGTCAACGGGCTTGGGGATGAAATAGTCGCGACCAAAGGTCAGGTTGTTCACTTTATAAACATCGTTTACCACATCGGGTACAGGCTGTTTGGCCAAATCGGCAATAGCGTTGACAGCTGCCAGTTTCATGGCCTCGTTAATGGCTGTAGCATTAACATCCAAGGCACCACGGAAGATGTAGGGGAAACCAATCACATTGTTAATCTGGTTAGGATAGTCCGTACGACCTGTTGACATCAGCACGTCAGGACGGGCGTCCATAGCATCCTCATAGGAAATCTCAGGCACAGGATTGGCCAAAGCGAAGATGACGGGATTGCCAGCCATCGAGCGAACCATATCCTTGGTAAGCACATTACCCTTCGACAGACCTACGAAGACATCGGCACCCTGTACGGCTTCAGCCAGTGTATGGATATCAGTACGTGACGTAGCAAAGAAACGCTTCTGCTCGTTCAAGTCCTGACGGTCGACAGAGATGACACCCTTGGAGTCAAGCATTACGATATTCTCCTTACGGGCACCAATAGCCATATAAAGCTTGGTACAAGAAATGGCAGCAGCACCGGCACCGTTCACCACAATCTTAACTTCAGAGATGTTCTTACCGATAACCTCCATCGCATTCTTCAATCCTGCTGCAGAGATAATGGCTGTACCGTGCTGGTCGTCGTGCATCACAGGAATGTCGAGTGTACGCTTCAGACGTTCCTCGATATAGAAACACTCAGGAGCCTTGATGTCCTCAAGGTTGATACCACCAAAGGTAGGAGCAATACGCTCTACAGCCTCGCAGAACTTTTCAGGGTCCTTCTCGTCAACCTCGATATCAAACACGTCGATACCACCATATATCTTGAAAAGCAAGCCCTTACCTTCCATGACGGGTTTACCACTCATGGCGCCGATGTCGCCCAGTCCCAACACGGCTGTACCGTTTGAGATAACTGCCACCAAATTACCCTTATCGGTATATTTGTAGGCGTCGTCAGGATTCTGCTGAATCTCAAGACAGGGATAAGCTACACCTGGCGAATATGCCAGTGAGAGGTCGGTTTGTGTACGATAAGCCTTCGTAGGCTTTACTTCAATCTTACCAGGACGCCCGGACTCATGATATTCCAGGGCCGCTTCTTTGGATATTTTTACCATAACAAAGTGGGGTTAAATGAGAATTCTTTCCATTTGAGGCGCAAAATTAATAAAAACTCATGAAAAACGTGACGTTTTTTCAATCTTTTTGCTATCTTTGCAGCGAAAATTAATACATATGCAAGAAATAAAGGAAACAACAGCATACAAGAAGTCGCTGAAAGGGCGAATCTTGGAAGCAGCCATGAAGGCCTTCGCAGAGCGAGGCGTCAAGGCAGTCAGAATGGATGACGTATCGCAAATGCTGAGCATTTCAAAGCGTACGCTCTACGAGTTATACACGGACAAGGAAGAGCTTTTGTATCAAGGTGTTGTCAAGTACGATCAGGATAACAGAAAACATCTGACGGCCTTCATTGAACAGGCATCTTCCGTGATGGATATCATCATTGAGACCTATCAGCGCAGAGTCGTAAGTATAGGCTCAGTGAATCCACAGTTCTATGAGGATATCCAAAAGTATCCGAAAGTGGTTGAATATTTGAATAAGGAACGCGAGCACGCATACGACCAGCTCCTGGGCTTCTTGCAACGAGGTGTTCGTGAAGGCTACTTTCGTGAGGATGTCGACTACGAACTGGTGACACAAATGTTCAATGCCATTAACACATTTGTGATGAATCAGCACTTGCTAAGCCGTTACTCCATACAGCAGGTATTTGCCAATATGTTGTTAGTCCCACTGCGAGGCTTCTGCACCGAAAAGGGACTTCAGGTGATAGAAAACTCCGCACTGACAGAGAAAAAACAATGAGCTTGTTCCTTAGAATTCAGTAAAGGACAAGGGCATCAGCTGTCGGATGCCATCCACGATGAAGACATGCTTCTTGCCATACAACAGGATGCGAACTGGTTGTTTGAAGCGTGTCTCTGTCTCGATAATGACTTGTCGACATGGTCCGCAAGGCGAAACGGGATCTTCTTGTAACTCTCCATTTTCGTTACGTGCAGCTATGGCCAACATCTTCACAGGCTGGTCAGGATACTGTGCACCAGCAGCAAAAATGGCACTACGCTCTGCACATATACCTGACGGGAAAGCAGCATTTTCCTGATTACATCCAATAACGGTAGTGCCATCCTTGAGCAAGATGGCTGCTCCTACATGAAAATGAGAATAAGGAGCATACGAACGGTTAGTGCCCTCAATAGCCAATGTCACAAGATGACGTTCTTCTTCCGTCAGCTCATCCATCTGGGCCACTTTTACGGTGGATTTTAGTACCAATTCTTCCATAATTTTAGATTTTTGTTGCAAATATAATTATTTTTCCTTATTTTTGCAAAATAATTGATGATAAAAATACATGAGACGGTATATATTTCTTATTTTTGGCCTGTTTTTCGCCTTTGCGGAAGCTTCTGCACAGCAAGCTGTGTGGAACCAGCGCTTTCAGGATTATTTTGACACTTACAAGGATGTAGCCATTGAACAGATGCTGAAATACCATATTCCAGCCAGCATCACGTTGGCGCAAGGTGTACTGGAATCTGGGGCTGGACGCAGCGAGCTGACGCGCAAAGCCAATAACCATTTTGGCATCAAGTGTCATGGGTGGACAGGACGAAAGTCGTATCATGATGACGATGAACTGGGCGAGTGTTTCCGAGCTTACGACAGTGCCTACGAGAGCTATCAGGACCATTCTGTATTTCTTACCAGCAGTCAACGCTATAGCAATCTGTTCCGTTTGAAGCAAACTGACTATAAGGGATGGGCCAAAGGTCTGAAGGCTTGTGGTTATGCAACCAGTCCTACTTACGCTACCCGTCTGATTGAGATTATAGAACTCTACAAACTATACCGCTACGACACAGAACATCACGTTGATAAATACCAATTGGAGCAGGTGCGCCATCAGGGCGGTATTCGACGCCAAGTGCATGAGTTTAACAACAACTACTATATTGTGGCACGCAAGGGTGATACTTTCCGTAGTGTTGCCGACGATGTTGATGTGTCTTATCGTAAGCTTGCCAAGTTCAACGAGCGCGACAAGAACGATGTACTGGAAGAGGGAGAAATAGTATGGTTACAGAAGAAACGCCGTAAGGCTCCCAAGGAATACAAGGGACTTATTCATCTTATAGAGAACGGAGAGTCTATGTACAGCATATCACAAAAATACGGCATCCGACTTAAGAATCTGTACAAGATGAACCATCTGGATCCTGACTTCACCATCCGTGTAGGATATCAGCTGAGACTCAGATAACGACTACTCACTAATCAACTTTGCAAAGAAGTCGTCAAGGTCCTTGTCGAGGCCAGCCATCAACTCCTCGTCAATGATGACCGTATCGTCGTCGACCACGTACAGTTCGGCAATAGATTCCTTGTCGTCATCCTCCAGAACCAATGAAAACGGCTTCAGTATCGACATGCTTTCAATGCTCTTCTTATGTTTATTGATAACCATACGAAGTGCCGAGGCGACATCGTTATAGAAATTGTCATCCTTGTTGTCAATCCATTGCTCTACAACACAACGTGTCAACTCCTGATCGTCGTCATCAAACACCATCACCTCGCCCGTATCCTGAGTCACGCGGATATGAATGTCGGTCAATAATGATGCCTCTTCCGTAACAGGGAACTTCTCAGTCACTTTTCGAAGCGCACGTTCCAATTGCTGTAAGGTTTGATCTGTTGCTTTCATCGTTCTTTTTATTCATTTGACGATACAAAAGTAAGAAAAAGAATGGAAACCTGCAAACGATTGCGATTTTTTTTTGAAAAAACTTATAATTTATGATTATTAATTAATAATTCTTTTGTACCTTTGCAAAATGTAAGGTCTACATGACAAATTAATGAGTACTAAAATAAGTCATTCGGGGATTATTGAAAGCATAGACAAAGGGTGTATACATGTCAGAATCGTCCAGACGTCAGCTTGTGCTGCCTGTAAGGTGGCAAGCTATTGTAATGCTGCTGAGTCGAAGGAAAAGATTGTCGATGTGTACAAACCTGCCGGTAGTCTGAAAGTTGGCGATGCTGTTACCGTTACAGCATCCGCTCAGATGGCCACGAAGGCTTTGCTTTATGGTTTTGCCTATCCCTTTGTGCTGCTTGTTGGAGTGCTGGTTGTTGTATTGTGGCTTACAGGCAATGAAGCAACAGCCGGGCTGAGTGCACTGGCCGCTCTTCTACCCTACTATTCTGTGCTTTATCTGCTTCGCGACAGACATCGTGAGAGATTTGCATTCGACATTGAATAAACATTATATAATAAACAAATAACTTTATGAATTTCATTTTGATTGCAGTATTAGTACTGGGCGCCATCGGACTGATAGCCGCTCTCGTACTGTATGTCTGCTCCAAGAAGTTCTATGTCTACGAAGACCCGCGTATTGCTCAGGTTACTGAACAGTTGCCTGGTGCCAACTGTGGCGGATGCGGCTTCGCTGGATGTGGTGGCTTGGCTGATGCACTGGTCAAAGGTGCTGATGCAGGAAGCATCGAAGGACTGATGTGTCCTGTGGGCGGACAAGAAGTGATGGGTAAAGTGGCCGACCTCCTGGGAATGGCCATTGCCAACGGTGAACCCAAGGTTGCCGTTGTACGTTGTAACGGAACATGTGCCCTGCGTCCGAAGATTGCAGAGTACAGTGGTCTGCGTACCTGCGCAGCGATGAACGCTTGTGGTGCTGGCGAAACGGCTTGCGGATTTGGTTGTCTGGGCTGTGGCGACTGTGTGGCTGCATGCCAGTTCGACGCCATCCGCATGAATCCAGAGACAGGTCTGCCTGAAGTTGACGAAGAGAAATGTACCTCTTGTGGTGCTTGCGTGAAGGCTTGTCCTCGCAACATCATCGAGTTGCGCAAAAAGGGTCCAAAGGGACGTCGCGTGTTCGTGTCTTGTGTCAACAAGGATAAGGGGCCAGTAGCCATGAAGGCTTGTAAGGCCGCTTGTATTGGTTGTGGCAAATGTGAGAAGGAGTGTAAGTTCGAGGCTATCAAGGTCGAGAACAACGTCTGCTACATTGACCACGAGAAGTGCCGTATCTGTCGCAAGTGTGTGGCCGTATGTCCTACGGGCGCTATCCACGCAGTGAATTTCCCGGCACCTAAACCTGCACCCGAAACTACCGCGCCCAGCAATTCAGTCGCTGAGGAAAATCCCACTAACGAAAAGAAGGAGGAACAAGCATGAACGTAAGAACATTCCGTATTGGTGGTGTACACCCCGAAGAAAATAAACTGACCCACGAGGCTGCGACGCAGGTGGCTGCGCTCCCTAAGCAGGCCATTTTCCCATTGGGTCAGCATATTGGTGCGCCTGCGAAGCCTGTTGTCCAGAAAGGCGACAAAGTGAAGGTGGGTACGATGATTGCCGAGGCTGGTGGCTTTGTGTCTGCCCCCATTTATTCATCGGTTAGCGGTACCGTTTTCAAGATTGATACCGCCATCGATGCTACTGGCTATCGCAAGCCCGTTATTATTATTAATGTAGAGGGCGATGAATGGGAAGAGAACATCGACCGCTCAAACAAGTTGGAACTGGTAAAAGACCATCCTGAACTGACGCCTGAAGAAATCGTCGAACGTATCAAGACTGCAGGCGTTGTAGGTATGGGTGGTGCCTGTTTCCCAACCTTCATCAAACTTTGTCCGCCACCTACGGCTAAGGCTGAATGCGTCATTATCAATGCCGTAGAGTGCGAGCCCTATATTACTGCCGACTTCCGTCTGATGATGGAACATGCCGACGAGATACTGGTTGGCTTGGAACTGTTGATGAAGGGTGCCAAGGTGACCAAGGGTTACATTGGTATCGAGACCAACAAAATGCCCGCCATCGAGCTTTTGACGAAGAAATGTGCTGAGGTGTTTGGCTCCTCAGAATACAGCGTCGAGGTCGTACCCTTGAAGCAACGCTATCCGCAGGGTGGTGAGAAGCAGCTCGTCGATGCCGTTATCCGTCGTCAGGTGCCAGCACCTCCTGCTATTCCTGTTAATGTGGGCGCCATTGTACAGAACGTAGGTACAGCCTTTGCTGTTTACGAAGCTGTGATGAAACGCAAGCCGCTGTTCGAGCGCTACACCACCGTAACAGGTAAGAAATTGCAGAACCCAGGCAACTTCCTGGTTCGTATAGGTACACCGATGAAGGACCTGATTGATGCCTGTGGCGGTATGCCTGAAGGCGACAACAAACTGTTGGCTGGTGGTCCGATGATGGGCAAGGCGCTGACCAGCGTCGAAGTACCTATCTGCAAGGGTACCAACTCTGTGACTATCATCTCTGACGAGGAGGCTTTCCGCAAGGAGCCTAATCCCTGCATCCGCTGTGCCAAGTGCGTCAGCGCCTGTCCGATGGGCTTGGAGCCTTATCTGCTGGCCAAGCTTGCCGCTGTCAAGAACTGGGAGCGTGCCGAGAAGGAAGAGGTCGTCAGCTGTATCGAGTGTGGCTCGTGCCAGTTCACGTGTCCTGCCCACCGTCCGTTGCTCGACAACATCCGTCAGGCTAAGAGTACTGTTATGGGTATCATTCGCAGCCGTGCTGCCAAAAAGTAAAAAGGTAAAAAAGTAAAAAGGTAAAAATACAATGGGAAAATTAATTGTATCACTTTCGCCTCACGCACACGGAACGGACACCGTCGAAAAGAACATGTATGGCGTCATCATCGCCCTCATGCCTGCACTGCTGGTGTCGTTCTACTTCTTTGGCCTCGGTTCGGCCATTGTCTGTGCCACGAGCGTTGTGGCCTGCGTATTCTTCGAGTGGGCCATCAATAAGTTTATGCTCAAGAGCGAGCGCAACACGGTCTACGACGGCTCTGCCATTCTGACGGGTCTGCTACTCGGTTTCAACCTCCCCAGCAATCTGCCTATCTGGATTATCATCATCGGTGCTTTGTTTGCCATCGGTGTTGCTAAGATGACGTTTGGCGGTTTGGGTAATAATCTCTTTAACCCTGCCCTTGTAGGTCGTGCAGCCCTGTTGGTGGCTTTTCCTGCACAGATGACTACCTGGCCGAAAGTTGGTCAGTTGTCCAGTTATCTTGATGCTGAGACAGGTGCCACACCATTGGCTATTATGAAGGATGCTATCAAGACTGGCGATGCCAGCATTCTTGACAAGTTGCCATCGTCACTCGACCTCTTCTTGGGTAACCATCCTGACGGTGCTGGTGCTATGGGTGAGATTTGTGCTGTGGCTCTGCTGTTAGGTCTGGCCTATATGTTATGGAAGAAGATTATCACATGGCACATCCCCATTAGCATTATCGGTACGGTATTTGTGTTCAGCGGCCTCTGCCATCTAGCCAGCCCTGCATACGCAGATCCCATCTCTGTTATTCTGTCGGGTGGTCTGATGTTGGGTGCCATCTTTATGGCTACTGATTACGTAACGTCGCCAATGACCGCCAAGGGACAGCTTATCTATGGTGTCGCCATTGGTGTACTGACGGTTGTCATCCGTAACTGGGGTGCTTATCCTGAGGGTATGTCGTTCGCCATTCTGATTATGAATGCCTTTACGCCACTCATCAACACTTATGTCAAACCAAAACGTTTCGGGGAGGTTGCAAAATGAAGAAGCTTGAATCATCATTACTGAATATGACGCTGGTACTGACGTTGGTAGCAGTCGTCATGGGTGGTATCCTCGCCTTTGTGAATCATCTCACGGAAGGTCCTATCCAGGAACAGAAAGAGAAGACACTGGCTGACGGTATCAAGACCGTTATGACTTGCGACGACTTAGTTGTTGCCGACCCCGTAGAGGTTAAACAGAATGTCGATGGCAAGGAACTGACCTATATTATATATAATGTAAAGGACGCTCAGGGCAGTAACCTCGGTGCTGCCGTCGAAAGTACTACGATGGGCTTTGGCGGCGACCTGAAGGTGCTGGTAGGTTTCAATCCTGAGGGCCAGATTCTTGGTTATACCCTGCTTGAACATGCTGAGACGCCAGGCTTGGGTGCCAAGGCCGACCAGTGGTTCCAGAAAGGACAGAAGGGCGATATTATTGGCAAAGACCCCAAAGAGCCCCTCACCGTATCGAAGGATGGCGGACAGGTGGATGCCATCACCGCCTCGACGATTACCTCTCGTGCCTTCCTGAAGGCTGTCAACCAAGCTTACAACGCCTACAAGGTCACACCTGCTGTAGACGGTGAGAGCGGAGCAACAGAGAAAATTGAGAATTGATAATTCTTTGACCTAAAGGTACAAAGCGTTTAAAAAACGATTAGAGAATTGATAATTATGAGTTATATAAGTATCATCAAGAATGGCATCGTCAAGGAGAACCCCACGTTCGTCCTGATGCTCGGTATGTGTCCTACGCTGGCCACTACCACCAGTGCCATGAACGGTATGTCGATGGGCTTGGCAACGATGGCCGTACTCATCTGCACCAATGTTGTGATTTCATGTCTGAAGTCGGTGACGCCCGACAAGGTGCGCATCCCCGTATTCATCGTGGTCATTGCCGCCTTCGTTACGATGCTGCAGTTGGTCATCAAGGCTTTCCTGCCCGACATTGACGCCGCTCTCGGACTGTTTATTCCCCTGATTGTTGTAAACTGTATCATCCTCGGACGTGCTGAGGGTTTTGCTTCGAAGAATTCTCCCCTCGCCTCGCTCTTCGACGGTATCGGTATCGGCCTCGGCTTCACTATCGGTCTGACTCTGCTGGGCATCTGCCGCGAGGTGCTGGGTTCTGGTTCTATCTTCGGACTAACCCTGTTGCCCGAGACTTACAACATCCTGCTCTTTGTGCTCCCTCCAGGTGCCTTCATCATGTTGGGATTCCTCATTGCGATTGTTAACAAGCTACGCAATTCGTAATAACGTAATAATGATATAACGTCATAACGACAACTATGGAATATATATTGATTTTCATTAGCGCGATATTCGTCAACAATATCATCCTGTCGCAGTTCCTCGGCATCTGTCCCTTCCTTGGCGTTTCCAAGAAGGTCGACACGTCGCTGGGCATGTCGGCAGCTGTAGCCTTCGTGCTCACTTTGGCCACCATCGTGACCTGGCTGGTACAGAAGTATGTGCTCGACGCATTTGGTCTTCAGTATTTGCAGACCATCGCCTTCATCCTGGTCATTGCCTCATTGGTACAGATGGTCGAGATTATCCTGAAGAAAGTATCACCCGCACTCTATCAGGCCTTAGGCATCTTTCTGCCCCTGATTACCACCAACTGTGCTGTGCTTGGTGTAGCCATCCTCTGTATTCAGAAAGACTTTAACCTGTTGCAGAGCGTCGTCTATGCTTTCTCGACAGCCATTGGTTTCGGACTCGCCCTGACCGTTTTTGCCGGCATGCGCGAACAGCTGGAACTGGTCACCATTCCCAAGGGCATGCGTGGTATGGCTATCGTCATGCTCTCAGCCGGTCTGCTCTCCCTAGCCTTCATGGGCTTCTCAGGTGTCGACGGCGGTCTGAAGGTCTTGTTCGGATTGAACTAATCCCCTATTCTTTTCAATAGCATCCTAAAAAAGGGGCTGGCAGCAATATCTGTCAGTCCCCTTTTGTTCACCTAATGCACGTTTAAAGTCCCTTGATTAAGGACAGCTATAATGCAGGGGGTTCATTTAAATATCAGAACCAACAAAAATGCAGCCATTTCTGACTAAATTTTACAAATCATTAGGGTCAACTTCGATGTTATTGCCAAAATAGTTTTAAGGCTCTTCTTCCTCTCCCTCTTTGATCTCGATGGGGCGCCATCGCCACAGTTTTGAAAGGTCGATCCACTCGCCCAGTTGGTCGATGACGTCCGTCGTCTCACCGCCGAAGCCTGCTGTCACCTTCACCGTGTGCCCCGCATCGGGGTCGGCGAAGTTGGGAAGGTCGCACACCAGATACTGTACCAGATTGCCCAGTACCACGTTGTACCACAGACCGCCTGCCATGTCGCGATGCACCACGATTATCTGATCCTCGCCGTTCCTGTGTTTCGGTCCTCGGAACACGTTCAGTTTCTCGCCGTCCTGAGTCATCGTGCCCAGTGCCACGCGGTCTGTCTTGAACTCACCGATGAGCATCATGTCGCCAATCTCACCGTCGTAGAAATTGCAGAAGGCCAGCAGGGGTCTGCCTTCGCCCGTCAAGTCCATGATGCAGTAGTGCGACCAGGCGTTGCCCTGACTGATGCGCTGCGTGCTCTTCGAGTCAGCTGACAGCCGATACTCGAAGTCGGCCATCTCCGTATGGTCGAAGTGAAACTCCTTCCTGTCCCATTTATACACATGCGTAACGGCAGGCAGGCCCACGTAGTATTCCGTAATGGTGAAGTTCGTGCCAGTCATCGGCAGATTCCATGCGATATCAGTACCTTTCACATCGGGCTCGAACGACGCCAGCGGACTCTTGGCGGGCGTCATCTTCTGCGTCTGTGGGTCGTAGTCATACCAGCACAGCAGGTGCTGCGGCATCACGTGCTGCTCGTAGAGACTCACGGCGAAGATTCTGTGGCCGTTGTCCTTGCGCCATACACAGGCCGACATCTGGTTGACGTCCGTCTGCGATGCCAGGTCTGCGTAGCCGTTCTTCTTGTCGATGAGGATACGAAAGTCATCCTCATCCTTACCGTCCCAGATTGAGGCCGTTCCACTCTGGCGCGTCCCCTTAGCAGGGCGGTCTGCCTGCTGCAGCACTTCGCGTACCACCCATGTGGGCATTGCCTCGTTGAAGGCACGCAACAGCTTCACCACGTCGGGCGCCTGTCCGCCGTTCTTCACGTTGATGGTGGTTTTGAACCACTTGGCGTTCACGTCCGCGTTGTCCATTACCTGCGCTTTCAAGCCAGCAACTCCTACGGCCAGCATACTAATCATACAAACGAGAAGTCTTTTCATATCGTCTCCAAAATTTACGAATTATATTTACAATATCCTTATAATATCCCGCAGGTTGTCAACAACATACGTGGGCACCTGCGGACTTTCTCTGACCTCAATGTTCCAGCGGTTGAAAAGCATGGCATCAATGCCAGCCTGAAGGGCGCCGAGTATATCGGTCTGCAGATTGTCGCCTATCATCAAAGTTGTTTCGCGACTGGCTCCTGACACTTTAAGGGCATATTCGAAATAGAGTGGCGAGGGTTTGTTGACACCAGCATTCTCACTCAGGATAATGGTATCGAAGTAGTCACGCAGACCGCAGGCCGCCAACTTCTTGTATTGCACTTCGTGAAAGCCGTTGCTGGTCATGTGCATCCGATACCCCCTACCCTTCAGGTAGTCCATCAGTTCGTGGGCACCTTCTATAACCCCAGGTTTCGATGCACAGAAATCCAAGAACCTGTCGCTCATTTCGAGTGCAAAATCTTTGAATGCGGAAGGAGATTCTTCACACTTCGCTCTTAACTCTTCACTCTCGCAGAGCGGACGACGAAAACGTTCAACAATCAGATAGTCGCGCGTGATTTCACCTTTCGAATAGCGACCCCAAAGATCAATGTTGGCCCACCAATAGGCATCGTAGAACACCTGTGGGTCAGAGAAATAACGTTCCAAATGGAATAACTCGTAAGTCTCGCTCAGCGCAATCACAGCATTGCCGTGGGTATCGTAGAGCGTATCGTCGAAGTCAATAAACAGGTCTTTGTATTTCATTTAACTTACCACACTTTTCTTATAGATGGTCATCAACGTGATATCGTCGCTTGGCTCACCTTTACCGATATATTGTTTCACTGATTCCAGCAAGTTTTCGTCATTGGCCACTATCTTCATCCATACGTCATCGCCCATCATCTTATGAGCCTCATTGCGCGCCTCTGTCACACCATCGGAATAGAGCACCAGTTTTTCGTTTTCACCGAGAGCACATGATTCTTCGACAAACTTATAATTGCCCTTATAACCAAGAGGGATATTAGGTTCCATCTCTATCCTTTTAACGTTACACGCCTTATCCCTCACCAAAGGAGGCATGTGTGCTGCATTACAAAAGAGCAAATGTCCGCTGGGTATATGCAGGCGTCCAATGAATGCCGTCACAAAAGTAAGCGAAGGATTCTTGTCGCTCAACACTTTATTCATTTCTTCAACGATGGCCTTAGGTGATGTCTGGTGTCCTAAAGCAGAACGAAACAGGTTGACAGTAGCTGACATAAACAATGCTGCCGGCACACCCTTTCCACTAACATCGCCGATAATAAACCATAAGAAATCTCCTTGGCGCGAGAAATCGTACAAGTCTCCACCCACATTAAGCATCGGCAACAGGGCGGCATTCACTTCCACATCTTTGTCGTTTGGAAAATCGTGTCGCAGGATTCCCATCTGTATTTTGTTAGCAATATGCAATTCGCGCATCACCACTTCTTTTTCAGTCTGCAAACCTGCCTTTTCCATCTGGTCGCGCAGCATACGCCTAATAAGCACACCTACTACCATAATACCGAGTACGAAAACCACAAACGGCAACAGAATGCCTAACCATATTTTCTGCCATATATGCGCTCTGGGTACGGCAAAAACGATGTCAATGTCAACAGGATCGAGCGTCAGTCGGGACAACATCCATCTGTCTTCAGTCAAAAGCGAGGGATCACGCTCTTTTAGGTTATCGCTCGTCGTCAACAGCTTACCATTGGAATTGTAAATCATGCAGACGGCTTCGTCAAAAGGTTTATACTCTTCCAACAACTGCTTCATCCATGAAACGCTAAAGTCCAATGCTACAATGCAAATCAAGTTGCCATCCTCGTCCACCATATCATTGGAAAAAGTAAAGATGGTCTCGTCAAAATCCTCATCCACATACGGTTGGCTCCAATAGCCCTTATCCCCACTCTGTAGCGCACCTTTGTACCACTCACGTGTAAAATAATCATGGAGCTCGTCGCCAAACTTGATTGTGTAGATGGAATCATGTATACGATATGAACACGGGCTAAACCATCTGCCTTCGTCAGGATAGTAATACTCAGGGAAACTGACATAGCAACTGTAAAAATTAGGATAGCGCTTGATAAGCGATAAAGTCTCATCATACATTTTCTCCCGTTTCGACAGATTATCCGCCACAAAGGCCTCCATCTGGTCGGCAGCATCATATGCGTCGTGCAGACTGAAACGGAGCTGGTCCAGAGCCACCTGCATCTTCAGGTCAATCATCTCCTGTGCGTTACGGCGGGCGTGACGATAAGTCACTATCACCTGCACCGCCATACCGACAATGAGGAACAGTGCTGCCAACACATGGATATACTTATATCGCATTTTGCTAATTGTTTCAGTTATTTCACGGGCAAAGATACTAATTTATTTGGAATATTCCAAATAATATCGTATATTTGCAGCAAAAACTAACAATTTGGCATTACAAGAAAGACATGAAACGAAAACTATTTTGTGAGATTTCGCCTTTCACCTATCGTCTATCGATGGAAAAGGAAATCCTGAAGCGTCACGTTCAGGACCTGATTCGCAAGGTTCATTTTGCTTCAGAGCGTACAGAAACGCCCCTACCCGAAATCATCTACCGTCACAACTCGCTTATTCGTCGCAGATTGGGCAATGTCAACATGCAGTTGCAGGAAAACAAAGCGACAAATCTGGCACTGGCGGTGAAACATATTGACGGGCTGTTGATTCATCCTGGCGAGACATTCTCAGTATGGAAACTCATCGGGCGGACCACCAAACGGAAGGGTTACAAGGAGGGGCTGACCATCGCCAAGGGACAACCCTCACAAGGCATCGGTGGAGGTATGTGCCAGCTGTCGAACCTGATTCACTGGCTGGTATTGCACAGCGAGCTGACCATTACGGAGCACCATCACCACGACGGGCTGGATTTGTTTCCTGACTTCGGCCGTCAGATTCCCTTCGGAACGGGCACCAGTATATCGTACAACTACATCGACTATCGCGTTAGAAACGATACCAGCAACACATATCAACTGCGACTTTGGGTGGACGACGAATATCTGTGTGGAGAGCTACGCGCCGAAACGGTTCAACCCCACACCTTCCACATTCATGCCGAGAATGAATATTTCTCACGCGAGAACAGCGTGGTCTATCGTAATGGTGAGGTTTATCGTGACATCATCAATCGCGAGACAGGACAGCATATTGAAAGCCAACTGATACGCACTAATCACGCCAAAGTGATGTATGACTGTCCGCCATCATTAATTACCTGTGAAAGCTAAGTACAAAAAAAGGCCGCTAACTTATTGTAAGTCAGCGGTCTAATTTTTAAAGCTGTAAGTCGAGGTGACAGGACTCGAACCTGCGACAGCCTGGTCCCAAACCAGGAACGCTACCAACTGCGCTACACCTCGTTGCCATAAAAGCGGGTGCAAAGGTACACATTTTCTTTGACATCCGCAAATATTTCGGCAATTTTTTCTTACTTTACTTGATAATTCCTTGCTCTACGAAGATTTTCTTCAGTGCAATCACCGATCTGTCTACCTGTTCTTTCGTATGTGTAGCCATCAGAGCATAGCGAACGAGCGTGTCCTGAGGAGCACATGCAGGAGGAATAACGGGGTTGATGAATACACCAGCCTTGAAAGCCAGAGAAGTCACTAGGAATGTCTTGTCTACATCGCGTACATAGAGCGGAATGATAGGACTCTCGGTATCACCAATTTCGAAACCTTCCTCGCGGAAACGCTTCAAGGCGTAGTTCGTAACGTCCCACAAAGCCTGAATACGCTCGGGTTCCTTCTGGATGATGTGCAGTGCCTCCATAGCGGCAGCTGTTGCTGCAGGCGTATTGGATGCAGAGAAGATATAGGTGCGACAGGTATGACGCAGGAAATTGATGGTATCCCAATCAGATGCGATAAAGCCACCGATTGAAGCCAGAGACTTCGAGAAGGTTCCCATAATGAGGTCTACTTCGTCAGTCAATCCGAAATGGTCACAAACACCTCTACCCTGCTTACCGAAAACACCAATACCGTGGGCCTCGTCAACCATAATAGAGCAGTTGTACTTGTGCTTCAACTCAACAATCTCAGGCAGTTTAGCCAAATCACCCTCCATAGAGAAGACGCCATCGACAACAATCAGCTTAATAGCCTCGTATGGCAACTTCTGCAGTACGCGCTCCAGATCCGCCATATCGTTGTGCTTATAGTGCAACTGACGGGCAAACGACAAACGGCGACCGTCCACAATACTTGCGTGGTCACGATCGTCGCAGATGATATAGTCGTCCTTACCTACTACCATTGCCAAAACACCCTGATTGACAGAGAATCCTGTCGAGAAGCACAGGCAATCGTCTTTACCAATGAATTCTGATATTTCCTTTTCCAACTGTACATGCAGGTCAAGAGTTCCATTCAGGAAACGGCTTCCGGCACATCCGGAGCCATACTTGTCGAGCGCAGCCTTAGCGGCATCGATGATGCGCTGGTCGCCCGTAAGACCTGTGTATGCATTTGAGCCAAACATCAAAACCTTGTGTCCGCCCATTTCTACTTCGGTTCCCTGCTTGCCCTCAATGGCACGGAAATAGGGATAGACGTCAGCCTCCATAAACTTCTGAGGCTCACGATAAAGTTTGTATTTTTCTTGTAGTTGTCCCATATAAAATAGGTGCAGCTTTAGCTACTATTATTATTTTCAGACTGCAAAATTACACATTTTTTTCGAAATAGAGAACAAAAATCAAGATATTTAATCATTTTCATCAAATTTCTTTTATTTCCCACCTTAGTTTCCATCTTTTTTTCTTATATTTGCAAACGAATGAGCACAAGAAAGAGTATCATATTCATCATTAACCCCATTTCGGGTACGCACGGAAAAGAGGATATGCCGAAGCTGATAGAAGAACATCTCGACACATCCGTTTTCCGTCATGAAGTTGTTTTTACTGAATATGCAGGTCACGCAGCAGAGTTGGCACGCCATTATGCCAATGAGGGCACTGATGTCGTAGTAGCTGTTGGAGGCGATGGTACTATCAATGAAGTAGCACGTTCGCTGGTTCATACCCAGACGGCTTTGGGCATTATACCCTGCGGTTCTGGCAACGGATTGGCTCGCCACCTATGCATACCTCTCGACCCCGTTCGTGCCATCAAGATGATTAACTGCTGTCAGATTGAGGAATTTGACTATGGCGTTATCAACGACCTGCCGTTCTTCTGTACTTGCGGTATGGGCTTCGATGCCTTTATCTCCCTCAAATTTGCCGAATCGGGCAAGCGAGGCCCTATTACTTATGTGGAGAATGTGTTGAAAGAGGGATTGAAATACCAACCCGAGACTTACGAGGTAGAGGACGAGACGGGCGCCAGAAAGTATAAGGCATTCCTGATTGCCTGTGCCAATGCGTCGCAATACGGCAACAATGCCTATATCGCACCGGGTGCAACTATGAAGGACGGTTTGATGGACGTTATCGTCATGGAACCTTTTACGGCACTCGACGCTCCACAGATTGCAGCCGACCTCATTATGAAGACACTGCGCAACAACTCGAAGATTCACACCTTCCGTACGCCCAGCATTCATATTCACCGCACACAGCCTGGTGCTATCCACTACGACGGCGATCCCATCATGACTGGCAAAGACATCGACGTACATATCGAGCATTTAGCTATTCGCATTCTTGCAAATCCTGATATTTCTGAAGATTTAGCACAACCGAACCAACTGCTGAATGCCTTCAGCGACTTCTTTAATAATATAAATAATGTACGCGAGGACTTAGGGCGCGATATCGAGAAAGGTGGTCGCAAAATTCAGGCTATCAACAAAGTTTTGCTTCGCAAGCTTCGCAGTTGATAAAGTGAGGAATTGAGGGAATGAGAAAATGAGATATTTAGAAGATAAGCATGCAATTAATTCTAACTGCAATCATCCTTTTTTTAGCCTTAGGCTATGCCTTTTGGCGCATATACGATGCATTTCGAGCCGATGGAGACCCTTGTAAAGGCTGTGAACTGAAAAAAAACTGCAAAAAATTTGGTCAGTCCAAATAAAAGTATTACCTTTGCACTCGCATTTGAGGAACGGTGCCTTGGATGAGTGGCTTAGTCAACGGTCTGCAAAACCGTCTACGGCGGTTCGAATCCGCCAGGCACCTCCAGAAACAAAGCAAAAGCAGGGTTTTGAGCCCTGCTTTTTTCGTTTGTATTTCTTCCGTTACTATTACTCTTCCGAAGCATCTATGGCTGTAAACTTAAAATCTGCAGCTGTCAGATATTTCATGCCATGAATGATGCCGTCCTTGCTCATATATTTCTTCTTCAGTTTCTGATATTTCTTCTCAGCCTTTTTCTTTGTTTTGGCGAAAATCACAAGA
This sequence comes from Prevotella sp., assembly GCA_017474485.1. GTDB lineage: Bacteria > Bacteroidota > Bacteroidia > Bacteroidales > Bacteroidaceae > Prevotella. The sequence goes on along the minus strand of JAFVHO010000222.1, from coordinate 3,254 downwards.
CAGACACGATTGGGCTGTCCCATTTTCTCCTTCATATATTCCTTCAACTGATCCGAATAGCTGTCGCGTAACATCAGGCACTTATCCTTCGTATCGTACCATGCGCCCTGCACATCCTGAACATCAGTAAGGTAAAGCGTAGAATCGACAAACGAGGCTGCAAAGCCAAACATATACATGTGTGATGTCTTGACACGCTTGGCTTCTACTGTTGTTGCCATTGCAGCCAGCACCAGCGTCAGCACAAATAACTTCAATGTCTTCTTCATTTCTATTTCTTTTCCAATAATCAATTATCAATTATCCCAAATACGCTTTCAGCAACTCATTCTTCGTGTTGCTCCGCAGACGCCGAATGGCCTTTTCCTTAATCTGGCGTACGCGCTCACGCGTGAGACCATACTTATGGCCTATCTCTTCAAGCGTCAACTCAGGACCATCAATGCCATAGAACGCCTTTACCACGTTACGCTCACGATCGTTGAGCAATTTCAGCACCGTCTCTATTTCCGATCGCAGCGATTCTATCACCAGTTGTTTGTCGGCCATAGGTGCATCGTCGTTCACCATCACGTCCAGCAGGCTGTTGTCCTCGCCATCGACGAAAGGTGCATCTACCGAGATGTGGCGGCCTGTAGCCAATAAGGCCTCGCCAACCTTCTCCTCTGGTATATCCGTCTGCTCAGATATTTCTACTGCTGACGGACGGCGCTCGTGCTCCTGCTCAAACTTGCTGAGCATACGGTTAATCTTGTTCACCGAACCCACCTGATTCAAAGGCAGGCGAACAATACGGCTCTGCTCTGCTATAGCTTGAAGGATAGACTGACGAATCCACCATACGGCATACGAGATGAACTTGAAGCCACGCGTCTCGTCAAACTTCTCCGCAGCCTTAATCAGGCCCAGATTTCCTTCATTGATGAGGTCAGGTAACGACATACCTTGATTCTGGTACTGCTTAGCCACCGACACGACAAATCTCAGATTTGCCTTCGTCAGTCGCTCCAGTGCCTTGCGATCACCCTTGCGGATGCGCTGTGCCAGTTCCACTTCTTCGTCAGATGAAATCAGTTCTTCACGCCCGATTTCCTGTAGGTATTTTTCGAGCGCTTCACTCTCACGGTTCGTGATCGATTTGGTAATTTTCAGTTGCCTCATCAGTTGTAGTTTTTATAGCGCGTACAAAAGTAAGGTATTTTTTCGGAATAACCAAAAGAATACCTTACTTTTTTAATAAAGAAGTCAATTTTCTTTATTCATTCTGCAAGTAGACCACGAAGCCACCACGCTTTCCTGTCGGATAAATACCCTTGATAATCAGCATCTGGTCCTTTGACTTACCTGCATCCTTTACCACATCCTGCAGGTCGTCGAACGTACGCATTGACTTATCGTTTACCGTCTGGATGATGAATCCCTTAGGCACACCAGCGTCCTTCATCTTGCCACCGTTTACCTTCAGCACTTCCAGACCATAGTTGATTTCCAGCTGCTTCTTCTGCGAGTCTGTGATAGGACGTACATCAATACCCAGCACGTCGACGTCGGCACTCTTCACCATCTTCGTGGTACCCTGCTCGTTCTTCAGCGTCATGGTGACAGTCTTCTCCTTCTTGTTACGCAGATAGGTCACCTTCACCTCTTCGCCTGGACGCTTCTGTGCCAGAATACCCTGCAGTTCACCCATGTCTCTTACTTTCTGTCCGTTGACAGCAGTGATGACATCTTCCGTCTCCAGTCCGGCGTCAGCAGCAGCACCGTCTTCAATCACCTTCTCGATGCGCACGCCTTCCATTGTACCATAGTCCTTCACATCCTTCTCCTGATCCTTCATCTGGTCAATGTAGTCCTTCACGCTACCGCCCTGAATACCAATCATAGCACGCTGGTAAGTACCGTATTTCTTGAAGTCCTCTACAGCCTTCTTGACGATACTGGTAGGAATGGCGAAACCGTAACCGATGTTCGAACCCGTAGGCGAAGCCAGCATAGCGTTGATACCAATCAGTTCACCACGTGTATTCACCAATGCACCACCTGAGTTACCCTGATTGATAGCAGCATCAGTCTGAATCATCGAAGTGATACCACCCGTATTCATTGAACGGGCCTTAGCTGATACAATACCAGCAGTCACGGTGTTGTTCAGTCCGAGGGGATTACCAACAGCCAACACCCATTCACCAACCTTTACATCGTCCGAGTTGGCAATCGTGATAGCAGGCAGATTCTTGGCATCAATCTTAATCAGTGCCAAATCTGTTGTCTTGTCGGCACCGATGATGCGTGCTGAATATTCCTTCGAATTCTCGTTCAGCGTCACTGTCAACTCGTCAGCACCATCCACTACGTGGTTGTTGGTGACGATATAACCGTCAGCAGAGATGATGACACCAGAACCAGCGGCAGCACGCTTTGGGGTCTGCACCTGACGTCTGCGACTATTACCGTTATTACCTTGTCCACGACCGAAGAAACCACCGAAGGGATCTGAGAAGAAATCCTCGAAGGGGTCGCTGTACTCTACAGTCTGAACCTTTGAATTAATAACCGACTTAATGTAGACCACTGCCGGCAGCGACTTCTCAGCTGCATACGTCAGGTCTACGGGTTGTCCTGGTGCAGCAACCGCTGCGGGTGCTGCCTGAGTTTTGTTGCACGAAGCGGCTGAGAAAGCTATCACTATCAGATAGACAGCCGGCATAAAGCTCTTTACAATCTTTTTCATATTCATTACTTTTTTAGTGAGTTAATTATCTTGTTCACGAAACTGGGTGCAAATTTAATCCCAAAATTCGTTATTCTGACAAATTGTCGTATATTTTTGTCGCAATTTAACACTTTCACGCCCTGCCTTAACGGCTGTTTAAAATTAACGGTCGAAAGCTAAAAAACTGACAAATTTAGCAATTCTGACAAAATTAGTTGCAAATACGAACTTATCTTCAAATCATTGTCAGCTACAAAAACAAAAAAGAAGCTCTTACGAACCTCTTTTGTAGTCGATAGGGGAATCGAACCCCTATGCCAAGATTGAGAATCTTGTATCCTAACCATTAGATGAATCGACCAACAACTTTCAGAACTCTTGCGCTCTTAGAGAAATCCCCTCGGTGCGGAAGGAGGGGGATTCGAACCCCCGGTACGGGAACCCGTACGGCAGTTTAGCAAACTGCTGGTTTCAGCCACTCACCCATCCTTCCAAAAGGAGGTTTTAAGCTTCAACCGTGGGGTTATCTCCTTGATTGCGG
>JAFVHO010000221.1 GCA_017474485.1 Prevotella sp. | reverse complement strand
TAAGGCTCGGGCGTGGGAATGCCCATCTCGAAGACGATTTGGGCAGTCAGGAATTCCTCCTTTGCCCTGTCGGCCTCGAATCCAAGGTTATACAACTTGGCCAGCGTCTTGCCGTCCTTACTGGTATAGGTGAGCGCTGTACCACCCTCACCCGTCTGGATATAGTCATCCAAGTTTATTCTTTTCACGTCGTTCATCTCTTTCTTTTTATAGGTAATCGGTGTTCCTGGTTATTTATTGTATGTATATGACTCTGCAAAGATACTAATTTGAAAACAAATCACAACTACTTATGAGGTGAAATTTTGTTTTTCTGCATAAAAAAGAAGGGACTCCCGTGTGGAAACCCTTTCTCCTTATTATTATATATATAGTCTACTTTGCGAACTCTCCACTTGCCTTAAAGGCTGTACCGTCGTTAGAGGCTCCACGGGTAACACCACGTGTCCAATAGTCCCATTCGAAGCGGCTGTCGTAGGAGAGGCTGAAGTTGACGCGGCGGTCGCTGCAACCATCGTCCATTGAGCCAGAGAAGTAGTAGTCGTCGAGCACGTAGTCGTAGATGTAGACATCGTTCCAGCTGTCAGCGTAGCGGATACGGATGGCACCATTGATAACCTCCCAACGGAACTCGCAATAGTAGTAGTCGTCGTAACGGCTGTATGTGTTGTAGTCGACCTCATAGCCCCAACCACCATAGCTATTCTCACGTTCGAAATACATGCTAGTACGGTAAGAGTCGCCAGAGATACCGAAGCGATCGTAGAAATATGTATCGATATAGCCCGACCATGTACCCTCGAGGGTGCGAGCCTCAGCGCGATCTTCGACGTCCTCCCAGAAACGGGCGTCGCAACTGGTGAAAAACGGCATGGCTGCGAAAGCCATCGTCATTGTCAGGTAAGTAAAGAGCTTTTTCATAATCGTATTCTTTAAATTGTTCGACATTCAGTTATTTATTATTTTCATCGGCAAAGGTAGGGCATTCTGCACGAAAAAACAAGTAGATATTCCTATTTGAAGGTAGGGAAATCCCTATTTATGTGGAGGTTTTTCCAAAAATAGTAAAAAAAAACGGATTAAAATTTGGTTGTATGAAAATAAATGTTTACCTTTGGAGCGTCAAATGTATCTAACTGCGAAGAAAGAGAGATTTCTTTTCCATTATTAATACTATCATTAAAAAGTAAGAAGCGGTACGGTTGTGAAACCACTGCCGCTTCAATTTTATTATTATTCTTCTGTTTTCTTTCCAAAGTCGGGATCGACCTTGATGAATGCCGTGACGGCAAAGGTAATGGCACAGAGGAACATGACGAGGATGAAGAAGGCGTTGTAGCCCAGCTGGTCTTTCAGCCAACCAGACAGCATGCCTGGGAGCATGAGACCGAGGTAAGAGAACGCCGTACAGAAGGCATAGTGGGACGTCTGGAACTCGCCCTTCGAGAAGTACAGCATATAGAGCGTCAAGGCCGTAAAGCCCAAACCGTAGCCAAACTGTTCGATGAAGATGCAGGTGCTGATGAGTACCAGATTGCTGGGCATGGCATAGCTCATATAGACGTAGACGATATCGGGCACGGTGATGGCACACACCATAGGCCACAGCCAGCGTTTAAAGCCGTCGCGACCAGCTAACAGGCCACCAAGAATACCACCTAATGTCAAGCCAATGACACCAATAGTACCACTGGCTAAACCAAACTCCTGAGGCGACAGTCCAAGACCGCCTGCTGAATTGGGACGCATGAGGAACGTAACGCTCATCTTGCCCAGCAGGGCCTCAGGGAAACGATAGAACAGCAGGAAGAGCATGGCAAAGAGCATCTCTTTAGCAGGCAGTTTCTGGAAGAAGGTGCGGAAGGCCGTGACAATGCCTGTAGCCACCTCGTGAGCATTAGTATTATGGCGCTGGTCGGCAGCCGAACGCGGCATGATGTAGGCGTGGTAGAGCCAAATACCAATAAACAGAGCTGCCATACCATAGAACACAAGACTCCACGTAAAGGCTTTCTGATTGCGGAACCAGAGTTGCAGCATACCAGCAGCGGGAATCAGCACTCCATTGCCGAAGATGACGGCCAGACGATAAAACGTGTTGCGAATGCCCACAAACCACACCTGCTGGTGGTCGTCGAGTTCCAACATATAATAGCCGTCAGCAGCGATATCGTGCGTGGCACTGGAGAATGCCATCAGGAAGAAGAAAGCCATAGAGCCCTGGAACCAGAACGGTGCATTGAGCGTGAAGGCAACACCCGCCAACGACGAACCAAGCAGCAGCTGCATGGTAAGCACCCACCAGCGCTTGGTGCGATAGAGGTCGACAAAGGGACTCCACAGGGGTTTGATGACCCACGGCAATCCCAACCAGCCCGTATATAAGGCGATATCTGTATCACTTAGACCTAATTGCATGTACATGACTACAGCAACGGTCATCACAACTACATTTGGCAATCCCTCAGCAATATACAGCGTGGGAATCCAAGCCCACGGATTTCTTTGTTTCATACTTTTTATTTCGTTATTACGACATTACGACTTTAGTAAATTCTCTTGATTTCTGCGTTACGATAATAGTGGAGCAGGATCTCATCGTATTTGTAGCCCTGCTGTCCCATAACGGCAGCACCAATCTGACAGAGGCCCACACCATGCCCCCAGCCCTTGCCATGAAGGCGGAAACCCGTTTCCGTTTTCTCGACGTCGAAGGCTGAGCTATACAGATGGGTCTCGCTGAGGGCTCGACGAATCTCGAGTTCCTTACCAATGGTGAAGGTCTTCTTCGTACCCACAATCTTCAGTTTCCAGATGCGTCCACTCTTGCCTCGTTCCAGAGGAATGAGGTCGGTGATGGTGCCGAAGTCGTCTTTCAGCTTATCATTGACGAGCTGAGAAAGCTCGTCCACAGTATATTCTACCGTCCAGCGATAGAAGTCGTTGGTTTCCTGATCGTAGTCGTTAAGCACCTGTGAGAGTACGGCCTTATCGTTGGTATTACAGAAGGGGTCCTCGACACTTATCAGATAAGGCTTTGGCGTATCTTCCCAGCAATACTGGAACTCCTCCGTCACACCACCACAACACTTCGAGAAGCGGGCATCACAGATGTCGTCGCCATAACAGAGAATCTGTCCGCGAGTGGCTTTCAGTGCCTGCTCCACATTCTTGCTGGTCTGTCTGGTTATACCCTGATAGCGCTGACAGTGGTCGTCGGCACACACATCGAAGATAGTATGGTCCTCACGATCGTACCAGCGAATCAGTTCGTCATCTTTCTTGATAAACGAGAAGAAATCGTTCTTCTGTTCCTGATTCTCCTTACGATGACGCATTTGCGCCAAGAGCCATGAGCGGCTGATAACGGCATGCGCCTTCAACAGTTCCAAACCTGCTGTCGCCTTCATCTCGCTGGAGATGACAGAGGCCAGATACTTTTCGACAGGCAATTCGTTAATGGCTGTTATCTGGTCAGACTCAACAACCAGTCGCAAAGTGCCCAGGAATACCTGCGTCTCCTTGCGTTCCCAATGGAAGTTAACGCCAATGGTGACGTCGAACAGCGAGAACGAAGCCTCAGCACTGGCAGGTGTAAAGGTCAATTCGCGATACTGGTTGCCATTCCACAGAATACCACCTTCCGAGAATTCCACAATCTGCTTGCCCTCAATGGTTTCACCCTTGGCGGTATAGGGAGCATTCAGCGAGAACTCAATCTTCTGGCCACTGACAATACCTACCGAGACGTTAGGCTGTTCCTTAAGACGTTGAACGTTGAACAAGGAACGATGAACGTTAAAGGGTTCACTCTTGACGCGTTCTACAACATCCTGCATCTGCTCAGGTGTCAGCGACAGTTCACGATAGATGTCGAGAATGAGTTCTGGTGTCACGCGACGGAAATCCTGTTCACGCGGTGTGATGATGAGTCCACCCATATCCACTGCACCAGGACTGATGATATACTGTGCATCGCCTGCAGCTGTATAACACTCAGGCCGATGCTTCCTACGAGGCAATACCACACTGAGCACGCTATCGCCATCGTTCCAGACAATGACATTCATCATGGGCTCTGTACAATCTTCTGAAGGGGGCAGTGAATCGTAGAGGCGACGGAACAGACGTTCGCCCACACTCTGACTATGACTACGGATAACAAAGGCAGCAGCAGGATAGTCGGCTACCTGCCAGATACCATTATCTTCCTCGTCCTTGATGACTTCCACCAAATTGCGACTCAATCGCTGCCAAGCCTGTTGCAAAGGCATGATGCCACTGCTGACAGCCTGAAGATGGGCATGATCGGGAGCCGAAGCGCCACAATGCGGCCCATTATATAATAAGGTAATAGCAGCATTATTCTCTGCCAACTTCAACATCTCGCCATACATAGGCAGAATGCGCTGGGGCTGATGCTTCACCGTAGGCAACGTAAAGTGGATAGGCAGAATGGGGAAGGGATTGACCAGCAGTTCGTACTTGCCGTCAATGACACGATGCATCTGTTCCTGCGGACGATTCTTGGCACACAGGAAACACGGACGCTCAGCAATCGACTTGGCATCAATCTTGGCACCCGTAGAACCAATACGGGCAGGATTCCACTGAGCCTGCAGGGTCATGGTGTCTGTCACCAGTTCACGCGTCTCTACCTGTTGCAGGTCGCGATAGCGCTGGCGCACATCATGCCACGTCTGCAACTGACGATGGAAGAAACGAAGGAGGGGTGATTCCGTCAACGAGTCGTCCCTACCCTGCTGCACCTGCTGGCGAGCCTTCAGTTCTACCGTACGCAAGCGGTCTTTATACAGGTTGTTGGCATTAATCTTGTCCACAGACAGGGCTGCATCTGAATTGCCACCCCAACGGCGACAGAGGTACAACTCGGTAAAGATACGTCCGATGCGATAATGACGCGAGAACTGAAGCCCCAAGGCATAGTCCTCGCCATACGATGTATTGGGGAAACCAATGCTACGCAACAACGGGGTAAAGAAGGCGCGTGGAGCACCTAAACCGTTGATACGCAAGGCATTGTTAGGTCCGTTCTCGTCCGTCCACTCCTTGTGAGCGATGAGTCCTGGAGGCAATGTGTTCAACTCAAAGTCGCACATGCGGTAGGAGCCTATCACCATCGCAGCCTTCTGCTTATAGAAAGCGTCCACGATGGTCTGAAGCGTCTTGGGCGACGAATAGAGGTCGTCGCTATCCAGTTGGACAGCAAAGCGTCCGCAATACTCGCTATAGATGGCCTCGTTCCAACAGCCGCCAATACCCAAATCCATCCTGTCAGGCACGATGACGTGCAGTTTGTCGCTGTGGCGCAGCGACATGCTGGACAGGATGTCGGAAGTGCCGTCAGTCGAGTGATTATCCACCACAATAACATTATACTTAAACGAAGCCTTCTGCGACAATGCGCTCTCTACAGCATCCTTGATCGTCTTGGCACGATTGAACACAGGAATGACAACAGAAGCCTCCACATCGAAATTCTGTTCGTCAAAGTCAACATCTTGATATTGAGTGGTATCCACCAGTGCGCCCACCTCACGCAAATGGGCGGTACAAGCCTGTTCCATCTCGATTTGCACCTCACGATTGGCTGGATTTACATAGTCGAACTGCTTTTCGCCAGAGGCACGCAGGTCGCGTTCTTCTTCCGTATAGAGGAATTCGTTCAGATGGAACAACCGTCCCTCACGACTCAAAAACAGGCGGAAATCGTAGAAACCAGCATACAGATAGTCGGCTTCACGATCAGTAGCAGCATACTTCTGCAGCAATGAGGTACGAATCAGCAACAGCGATCCAAAATCGAAATCGTCGCGTAGTGAACCCTCTTGATAGTCGATGACGGGGTGACGCTCAACAACAGCATTTTTCACCTCATACCTGTCTGCATACACCATGGCAGCATCCGTATCACTAGCCACAGCCATCATGCGTTCCAAAGCACCAGCACCCAATGTGATAGCTACAGGTTTCAGTTGTAGCAATACATAGTCAGCCTGGGCTTTCTCAGCCACATACCTCAGGAAACTGCTACTTTGCAGAGACATATCTTTTAGATAATAGATGCCTCTCACTGACGTACTCTTCTCTAACTGACTGGCTAAAGCACCAGTTGTCTGTTCGTCAAGACAAGCCAAAAAGCAATCTGTTTTTTGTATCATTGTTCCGTTTGCGTTAATTTTAGCTGCAAAGATAGTATTTTTCTCTTAAATTGCCAAAATTTTCAATTCTCAATTCTCAATTCTCAATTAAATATTGTACCTTTGCACCCATGATTCCACAAAAGAAACGACTTTTGGGACTAACTCCGACAGAGCTGAAGGCTGTTGTCGGCAGTTTGGGTATACCTGCTTTCACAGCCAGGCAGCTGGCTCAGTGGCTCTACGAGAAGCACGTGAAGAGCATCGATGAGATGACGAACATCTCGAAACAGAACCGCGAACGTCTCAATGCCGAATACGAGGTTGGTGCTTTAGCGCCCATCGATTGTCAGCGTTCGAAAGATGGCACTATTAAGTACCTCTTTCCTGTTCTCACCTCACACATCTCACCTCTCACCTCTAAATTCGTGGAAACCGTTTTCATCCCAGACAAGGACCGTGCCACGCTGTGTGTATCGTGCCAGGTTGGCTGCAAAATGAACTGTCTGTTCTGCCAGACGGGCAAGCAGGGATGGCAAGGTGACCTGACAGTAGCAGACATACTGAACCAGATTTATGCACTACCTGAAGTAGACCGCCTGACCAATATCGTATTCATGGGACAAGGCGAACCGATGGACAATCTGGATGCCGTCCTGAAGGTATGTGATATCATGACGGCTGACTGGGGCTGGCAATGGAGTCCTAAGCGCATTACAGTTAGCAGCGTGGGTGTGAAAAATAAACTGAAGCGATTCCTTGACGAAAGCGAATGCCACGTGGCTATCTCCATGCACTCGCCCCTGCACGAACAACGTCTGCAACTGATGCCAGCTGAAAAGGCGATGCCGCTGGAAGAGACGATAGCCCTGCTGAAACAGTACGACTTTACGCACCAGCGCCGTTGCTCCTTCGAGTACATCTGCTTTGGCGGACTGAACGACACCCCACTCTATGGTCGCGAGATAGTACGTTTGCTGGAAGGTCTGAAATGTCGCGTCAACCTGATTCGTTTCCACGAAATTCCACATGTTGACCTGCCAGGCTCCGACGAGGCTCGTATGGAAGCCCTGCGCGACTATCTGACCCATCACGGCATCACCACCACCATCCGCGCCTCACGTGGACAGGACATTTTTGCAGCCTGCGGACTGCTGTCGACAGCGAAAAAGAATAACGAAAACATTGAAACATCGAAATAACGGAATATCGGAATATCGACAAGATTATGGAACAAGAAAGTAAAATTCGCGTGGCTATCACGCAAGGAGATACCAACGGTGTCGGTTACGAGGTGATTTTCAAGGCCTTTGCAGACCCAACCATCCTCGAACTTTGCACACCTATCATCTATGGCTCGCCTAAGATTGCTGCCTACCATAAGAAGGCACTCAATCTGGAAGTCAACTTCAGCATTATCAACAAGGCTGAGGAGGCTCGCGACGGACGTCTGAACCTGTTATCCTGTTTTGACGACGACGTAAAGGTGGACTTAGGACAGCCCTCTCAAGAGGCTGGCGACGCTGCCTTCAGAGCCCTCGACAGAGCCATGACGGACTATCGTGCTGGTCTGTACGACGTGCTGGTGACAGCCCCCATCAACAAGGCTACCATCCAGAGCCCTGGCTTCCATTTCCCTGGTCATACGGAGTATATCGAAACCAGCCTGGGCGAAGGTCAGAAGGCGTTGATGATTCTGATGAACGAGACGCTGCGTGTGGCACTAGTGACCACGCATCTGCCCATCAAGGACATAGCACGCGCCATCACCAAGGAGGCCATCATCGAGAAAGCCACCATTTTCCACACAGCTCTGAAGCGCGACTTCCGCATCTCCAATCCCCGTATTGCCGTCCTGTCGCTCAATCCACATGCTGGCGACGATGGTCTGCTGGGTTCTGAAGAGAAGGACATCATCAAGCCTGCCATCGACGAACTGGCTGAGAAGGGTATTCATGCCTTTGGTCCCTACCCTGCCGATGGTTTCTTTGGTTCAGGCACCTACTATCATTTCGATGGTGTGCTGGCCATGTATCACGATCAGGGACTGGCACCTTTCAAGACCATTGCTTTGGAGAGTGGCGTCAACTATACCGCAGGACTGCCCATCGTGCGTACATCGCCCGATCATGGCACTGCCTACGATATTGCCGGACAGGGCAAGGCTGACGAAAATTCTTTGCGTCAGGCCATCTATACGGCTATCGACGTCTTCCGCAATCGCAAGAATTATGACGAACCGCTAAAGAATCCGCTTCCCAAGTTGTTCCACGAAAAGCGTGAAGATGGCGATAAGGCACGCTTTGCAGTACGCTCCAAGGAGCCCTTCCGCAAGGAAAAAACGGCTGATAAGGACGAAACTAGCAAAGAAACGACAGCAGAAAGTTAAATTTCTGCCAAAGTGTGCCATTATGTCAGATTTTCTTTGTACCTTTGCCCGCTAAATGAAGACAACCGAACTTCAGAACATCAAACAGCGTTACAACATCGTAGGCAACTGCGAGGCTCTGAACAACGCGCTGGACGTCGCCCTTAAGGTGTCGCCCATTGACCTTAGTGTGCTGATTATCGGTGAGAGTGGCGTGGGTAAGGACATCCTGCCACGCATCATTCACGACAACTCTCCACGTCGACGCGAAAAATATTTCGCCATCAACTGTGGTGCCATTCCTGAAGGTACTATTGACTCAGAACTCTTCGGACATGTGAAGGGTTCGTTTACAGGTGCCATTAACGACTCGCAGGGTTACTTTGGTGTGGCCAACAAGGGTACACTGTTCCTTGACGAAGTGGGCGAATTACCTATGGCTACACAAGCCCGTTTGCTGCGTGTGCTGGAAAATGGCGAATATATTCCCGTTGGTGGCACTGAGATTCTAAAGACGGACGTTCGCATCGTGGCTGCTACGAATGTCAACATTCAGAAAGCCATCAGCGAAGGCCGTTTCCGCGAAGACCTCTACTACCGACTGAATCAGGTACAGATACAAATGCCTGCCCTGCGCGACCGTGGCGAGGACATCGTACTGCTGTTCCGCCTCTTCGCCATGCAGATGGCTGAAAAATACCGGATGGACAAAGTGGTGCTGACTGATGAAGCCAAGCAGATGCTGATGCGCTACAAGTGGCCAGGCAATATCCGACAACTGAAGAGCATTACTGAACAACTCTCCATTCTCAGCGCCGACCGCATGATTACGCCTCAGATTCTGTCGCAGTTCATTCCGCAGGATCAGGAAACCACGCAGTTGGCGACTATCCATAAGGAGGGCGACCACTCGTTCGAGAACGAACGCGAGATACTGTACAAGATTCTGTTCGAACTGCGCAGCAACGTCAACGAGATGCGCCACGAGATGAGTACGCTGAAGAAGCAGATTGAGGATGTGCAGGGTTCTGCACCCGCTGCCTCGCCTGCTCCACTGCCCAGCACGCAGCTGACGCCCGTGAGCAGTAATCTCTCACCTCTCACCCCTCATCACTCACCCCTGGAAGATGCCGAGGCTGAAGAGTATGTAGAGCCTGAGCCAGAGAATCTGAACGTCAACGACTGGAGTCGTCAGGCACTGGAAAAAGCACTTAACCGCAATGGTGGCAATCGCAAGAAGGCGGCTCAGGAAATGGGCATCAGCGATCGAACCCTATATAGAAGGCTGAAACAATATGGACTGGACAAGTAAAGGTAAAAAAGTAAAAAGGTAAAAAAGTAAAGAAGAAAAAAGGTAAAAAATGAAGATTTGGATTTACTACGAGATGAAACGACACTGTGCAGGCAAGAACCTGTGCCGTGTTTTACCTTTTTACCTTTTTACTTTTTTACTTTTATCTTGCTCCGTGAGCTACAAGTTCAACGGTGCCAGCATCGACTACACCAAGACAAAGACTATCCAGATTAATGACTTCCCCATTCGTTCCAGCTATGTGTGGAGTCCCATGGGGCCGATGTTCAACAACGAGTTGAAGGACATGTATAGTCGCAATACGCGCCTCTCGCAGGTCAAGCGTAACGGCGACATGAAGATAGAAGGTGAGATTACGCAATACCAACAGCGCAACAAGTCTGTGTCGTCCGAGGGTTTCTCTGCCCAGACGGAGCTCAGTATGACTGTCAACGTGCGTTTCACCAACAATGCCAACCACGCAGAGGACTTCGAGAAGTCGTTTACTGCCAGTCAGTCGTACGAGACGACGCAGTCGCTGCAGGCCGTACAGGAAGAATTGGTAACGCTGATGGTCAAGGACATCTGCGATCAGATATTTAATGCGACAGTAGCAAACTGGTAGAAGAGAGTTAAGAATTAAGAGTTAAGAGTTAAGAGTTAAGATATGGAAATAACGGAACTCATCAATCACCCAGAACGGATGGATCGCGATACGCTCTACGAATTGCGCTCCATGCTGGCATTGCATCCGTATTTCCAGACGGCACGCCTGCTCATGCTTCAGAACCTGTACCTGCTCCACGACCCTGCCTTCGACGAAGAGCTACGTCGTGCTGCTGTCTACATTACTGACCGCAAGACCATCTTCCAGATGATTGAGGCTGCCCACTACCAGCTGCGCCAACAGCTAACATCTAGTAAAACTAGTTCCACTAGTCAGACAAGTCCTTCTGGCAAGCCCAGCCGCACCATTGACCTCATCGACAACTTCCTCGACTCCATTCCAAAGGATGAAGAGACTGGCGAGAAGGCCAAGCGCAAGCCCACACCTGCCGATGCTGCTGTCGACTATGTGGCCTACCTGCTGGCTACTGAGGATGAAAGCGACGATAACCAGCCCGCACCACAGATGAAGGGCCAAGACCTCATCGACAACTTCCTAGAACAGGAGAAGGGACGTATCATGCTCGACCTGCCTGAGGAACCGTCAGACGACGACCACGACCACGAAGAAGAGGGCGAGGAAGAATACTTCACTGAGACGCTGGCACGCATCTATATCAAGCAGGGACGCTATCAGCGTGCACTCGACATCATCACGCGACTCTCCGAACACTATCCGAACAAGAACGCGTATTTTGCCGACCAGATTCGATTCCTAGAGAAATTAATAATAAACAGCAAGAATAATTCAAAAATTAAATAATTCAAAATTCAAAACATTATGTACACATTATTTGTAATTCTTATTGTGATTGCAGCCATACTGATGATTGGTATCGTGCTGATTCAAGAGTCTAAAGGTGGTGGTTTGTCTTCAAGCTTCGCATCTTACAACCAGATTGGTGGTGTTCGCAAGACCACTGACTTCATCGAGAAGGCCACTTGGAGCCTCGCTGCTGCTATGGTCGTTATCAGTGTTGTCTGCGCATGGGTTGCTCCTACAGCTACCGCTGACAGCTCAGTGATGGAGAACATCGAGAACCCCGTCACCAATCCTAACAACCTCCCTGGCTTTGGTGCCAGCCAGCAGAACGACGCTGCTGCTCCCGCTGCAACGTCTGCTGCTACCGACTCTACCAAGAAGTAATTTGTATGGTTATACAACAAGAGAGGCGCCCCAATCGGAGTGCCTCTCTTGTTTTATTCTTCCATCAGTTTACGATACCTTGCGCGCTTGGGTTCATCCAATCCTAAGCGCATAGCCTTATTGGCCTCATATTCGCTATAGTTGCCTTCGAAGTAGAACACGTTGCCCTCACCTTCGAATGCCAGGATATGCGTACAGATACGGTCCAGGAACCAGCGGTCATGACTGATGACAACGGCACAGCCCGCAAAGGCCTCCAAACCTTCCTCCAAGGCACGCAGGGTGTTCACGTCAATATCATTCGTAGGCTCGTCCAGCAGCAGCACATTACCCTCTTGCTTCAAGGCAATAGCCAGGTGCAGACGGTTGCGTTCACCTCCTGATAGCACACCACACTTCTTCTCCTGATCGGCACCACTAAAGTTAAATCTGCTCAGGTACGCGCGTACATTAATATCTTTACCACCCATGCGGATGGTCTCGTTGCCACCACTTACTACCTCATAAACCGACTTATCGGGTAGAATGTCCTTGTGTTGCTGGTCGACGTAGCTCAGCTTCACCGTTTCACCAACGCTGAACGTACCCGCATCAGCCTGTTCCAGTCCCATAATCAGTCGGAACAACGTGGTCTTACCTGCGCCATTGGGACCTATCACACCCACAATACCATTAGGTGGCAGGATGAAGTTCAAGTCCTTGAACAGTTCCTTCTCTGGGTACGATTTTGCCACGTGTTCGGCAATAATCACCTTGTTACCTAAACGCGGACCATTGGGGATGAATATTTCCAGCTTTTCTTCTTTCTGTTTCTGCTCCTCGTTCAGCATCGACTCGTACGAGTTCAGACGGGCCTTACCTTTCGCATGACGGGCCTTTGGTGCCATTCTCACCCACTCCAACTCACGCTCCAATGTCTTACGGCGCTTCGAGGCCTGCTTCTCTTCCTGAGCCAGACGCTGTGACTTCTGTTCCAGCCAAGACGAGTAGTTACCCTTCCAGGGAATACCCTCACCACGATCCAGCTCCAGAATCCACTCAGCCACATCGTCCAGGAAATAGCGGTCATGGGTCACGGCAATCACCGTACCCTCATACTGCTGCAGGTGCTGCTCCAGCCAGTCTATCGACTCGGCATCCAAGTGGTTCGTAGGCTCGTCGAGCAACAGCACATCAGGTTTCTGTAACAACAGACGACACAATGCCACACGACGGCGCTCACCACCCGATAATGTTTTTACTGACCAATCGCCTGGAGGACAGTTCAGCGCAGCCATCGCACGGTCCAACTTCGAATCCATGTTCCACGCATCCGTCGCATCGATGATGTCCTGCAACTCTGCCTGACGCTGCATCAGCTTGTCCATCTTGTCTGCATCCTCGTAGTATTCAGGCAGCCCGAACTTCACATTGATGTCATCGTACTCTTTCAAAGCGTCATACACGTGCTGCACACCTTCCATCACATTCTCCTTCACAGTCTTCTCATCATTCAAGGGAGGATCCTGCGGCAGGTACCCCACCGTATAGCCTGGTGCCCACACCACATTGCCTTGATACTGCTGGTCAAGTCCAGCTATAATCTTCATCAGCGTCGATTTACCTGCACCATTCAAACCAATGATGCCAATCTTCGCACCATAGAAGAAGCTGAGATAGATGTTCTTGAGCACTTGTTTCTGGTTCTGTTGGATGGTCTTGCTCACGCCAACCATCGAGAAAATCACTTTTTTGTCGTCTACTGTAGCCATAAGTTTCAATGTTTTGGTGGCGAAGTTACGAAAAAAACAGCAAAAAGACAAATTTCTCGCAAAAAAAGAGCTAAATATTTGGCAATGTCAAAGAAAAGTCGTACCTTTGCACCCGCAAAACCAGCATGGTGCCCGTAGTTCAGTTGGTTAGAGCGTCAGATTGTGGTTCTGAATGTCGTGGGTTCGAGTCCCACCGGGCACCCAAGGTAGAAAACAAAGGAAATTTCCGAGAATCCCAGTAAATAAAAGGGTTCTCGGAATTTCAATTTAAAGAGGACGAGTTCCAACTTTTTGGTCTGAGACCAACTTTTAGGCTCGAAAATCGACGCAAAATCGACGCAAAAATCGAAAATCGACGCAAAATCGACGCAAAATCGACGCAAAAATCGGTGCGAGATTCAAGCTGAATACAACGCTCTGTTTGTAACACTTTAAGATTTGCGTTATGGCAACAATTACAACAGAGTTTGGGAAGTTAAGTTCCAAAGGACAAAGAGCAGTTTATCTGCGAGTGAGAGACAAAAAGACAGAGAAGCGTATCGCTACTGGTGTCAAGGTGGATGAATCGGAGATCTCACCACGAACCAAGAAGATTAAGAACTTCGAAAAGGCGCAGACTGTCGAAAAATTGAGGATGGAGCTGATGTACAAAATGACCAGCATCGCTCCAGAAATTAACTACAGTGCGAACATGGATGCAGCGCGTATTGTGTCCACGCTCATCATGCAAGAGAAGACGGAATCGCTGGATTTCTTCACTTTTGCTGAGGATTGGATTTCTAAGAACTCCTTGAAGAGTACGAAGAACTACAAATGCACTTTAAGCTGTTCCCATCAGTTATGTCTGTCATGAAGGGAAGTTATACTTTCACAGCGCATTGGCCGGTCACAAGGTGGATGCTATCCGCAAGTGTGATAAGGCTTCATTCTGTGTCATCGAGCACCTGACGGGTAAGGAGGCAATAGAGTTAGTAGGAAAGCGTAACGCGAAGGGTTAATTCAATATTCGTATAGTTTGATGTGGAGCAGTTTCCATTCGCTGACGCCGATTCGGGCGTGACGACCTTGGTGGGTCTGATCACCGTTATGGCGGCGAAGATACTGCATGGTACCGTCATTGGAGATGGATACTTCATCTACAGAAAGTAGGCCGAGACGTTTGCCATTGAAACGTTTGTTGACTTTGGGCTTTGTATTTCCACCTGCTTCGGCGAAACCATCTTCGCCTAATGTTTTTTGCTGTTCTTGTTGCTTTTCAGTAGGAGTCTTGAAGTCGATGACTACACCACTGCCAGCCAACAGATAGTCAAGCTTGCCAAGACGGATGAGCATGGCTCCGCCCTCGGGCCACGTACTGCCGTCGGTGGCACGGGGATCCCAAGGCAGGGTGAAGAAGTGGCGACAGGTCATCACCACACCATTATCATCTATGACGCGTTCACGATCCTCTTGGTCGAAGAGCAATCCCCAAGTATTCACTTTGCGTTTTATATTGAATACTTGTCGCAGCAGTCCGTAGGCTTTCGTCACGGATT
>JAFVHO010000220.1 GCA_017474485.1 Prevotella sp. | reverse complement strand
TTCGTAGGCGATGATCCATACAATATGCGTATCATCAACTTAGAGTCCGCCGTAGGTGTAAAGGCAGAGAGCTCCGGTGTTTACTCACTGGCTGCTGCTGACAACTGCTACGTCACCATCAACAAGGGTACTACGACAAGTGGTGATGATACTTATCCTGTTACCATTCCTACTGAGGAGCCTACCGAGAACCAGTACTGGGGTCTCTGCGTAGGAGTAAACAACAGCAAAGAACAGACATTCAGTCTGCTCTCTACAGCCATCACCGAGACTCTTGACAACGAGGAGGTAAGCCTGCCGCTCTACTGGCACATGGTGAGCCACACCGCAAACCGCGTCACTACCGAAAGCGTAGAAGGAATGCTCGACTACATTCCAGACCGCAGCTATGCCATCCAGCTACTCCCCTATGCCCCTCAGCGCTATGAGGATGTGAAGGTAGTCATACGACGCGATGATGATGTGGCCACATATAACTCATGGAAAGATGGAAAAACAGATGCACAGAAAATCGAGTACGCTAATAACAATATGACCACAGGTATCTCGAAGCTCTACTTCTCTGCTTCAGAGCGCAAGTACATGGAAGGTGACGAGATAAACACCAGCGAAAAGGATGCACTGCCTCTACAGGTTCGTCGTGCCTTCTGCAATTACACCATGTATAGTGATGTCTTTGAACATGATAATACCATATACACGGTACAGGCTGGCCCCTACCCGGATTACTCTAAACCGGAAGAAGGAGTCTTCGACGAGGACGGTCATCAGATATATGAATACTACGATAAGGATGGCAACAAGGTAACTTCCGGAGCACAGGCTATCTACGTGAAGTATGAGGTGACGAGCGACATCTTCCTTAAGACTGCACCGACAGCGGAGCAAGTAGCCACAATGGCTCAGAACAACGACCACGTCTATTTCATGGACTTCCCTGACACATCGGGCAAAGACACCTACCATCACGCCTACTACGATCCGACGAGCACCATGCGCGAGAAGACCGGTGACCTGAAGACCCAGCGCGACACCCACACCGGTGCGGCAAGACCAGAGAAGAGAAAGTGGGACAGCACAGCAAATGGTGGCACCGGCGCGTTCGTGGACGATACCGACAACTGGTATAACAATTACCAGTATCGCACTAATCACAACCGAATGGAGTCTGTGCCACAGAACCTGAAATGGTACTTCGTGGGCGACCCGTATAGGGTACAGGTATATAATGTGGCGGGAGCACACGGCGCCCAGCTGGCACGCTTCAACCCCGTGGAGAGTAACTTCCAGTTTGCCATAGACTGTGTACACCTGCGTGTGAAAGACGAGTCGATAACTGATCTCCGTGAAACCCTCTACCCATATAATGAGAACGGTGTAGAGGACACATCGGCAGAAGGCTACCACAATCGCCACTACAACAAGCCATACTTCAATGACTTCTATTGGGAGTGCGTACCCACTACGAGCAATCAGGAAGGAACCTTTGCCCTGCGCTTTAAGGAGGACAATCAGCTGTTGGGTTACCGTAACGTCTATTATTACCTGGCACACGACGGCCTGAGCAAAGTCTACCAGAAGAAGAACTATAGTATCAACCTGAGCTACAATCCCGACAACGAGCAACATGAGACGGGTACATACGCTGGTTATCACACCGCCAACGATGTGAATACCATCATCAAGCTGGTACAACCCGTGAAGGTATATGTCACTGCCAACCGCGAAGCCGACAACCGCTATGATGCAAAACCCAATGTTGTAAAGGAAGAACTCTCGGAATACTACGGACTGAACGAGACCCTTACTGAGGTGCCACGCCACCTGCAGCGCAAGTTCGTACACTATTCCGCCCTCACCGACAAGGACGGCAGCGCGGAGAGTGAACACGAGTTGAGCATAACCAAAGCCTCCAGTTCAAGCGATTGCTCTGCCCACACCGGCAATGTATTTAAGACTGGCACAAAAATAGACCCTGTCTTTAAGTTCACTGTCTATTATACCGTAGATGACCTGTCGAAGGACGAGGCAGGCAACGATGCCCATCTCTTCTCGCACAATACCAGCACCCTGAACTGGGTAGATATGGCGGTATTAGGCAACGGCACCAACTGGCTCTTCTTTGATAAGACCGGAGGCGCCGACACCGAGGTCACGAACTATCGCACAGCCATCGGCGACAACACAGCTGACGGATGGAACGACGGTCTGAAGGGATTGCACTGGGCCTTCGTGGGTGATCCGTATGACTTCACTATTCTCAATCGTCGACGCTACGAAGACGGCAGCAATAGTGAGGCACAGTGGCTGCAAGTGAAGAAGACCAGTGTACGCAACAATGCCAATACCGCAGACTCCGTGATATGGGTATCGCAGCTGGCCGACTACAATGCCGATGTTCCGACCGTGGCTCATGCCGCAGCAACTGCAGCATCTAGCATTGCTGATAACACCGTCAATACCCACTTCAGCGTACAGATGTGGAAACTGTCGCCCAAGAATGGCGACGGCACTTACAAGACCGGCAATGCCGATGCCAACTACTTCCTGCGCACAGCATCGCTGAAGACGAGCACTGACGATGGAGTCAACGGCTCTGCCACCAACCAGACCTCCAACTATTGGCGACTCGTTCACAAGCCATACCCCGATGCTGCAACCGCCACGAGCTATTTCGAGATGGTGCCTTACAGCCTTGCGGAAAAGAGCAACTACTCCAATACGCAGTACATGAACAACTACTCGAAGACCATGAACGGCATGGGTGTCTATCAGCAGCGTCTGGAGATACGCACCGCCGTGGCCAAGGACGAGGACGATGCCGACAATAACTGCTTTGATGCCGACGTGGAGATACGCACCCTGAACGGTGTGCTGAAGCTCAAGAAGAGCGATATGGAGATACGCTACGGCAATATAGAGAAAGCATTGCCTGCATCACTGCGA
>JAFVHO010000219.1 GCA_017474485.1 Prevotella sp. | reverse complement strand
GGCCTGGTCCTTGAAGAGGCCAATGGCAACAAGACCATAGGTAGAGTTCAGGGGGTTGCCTGTTTCCACGAGGTTGGGATAAGCCTTCGGCTCTTCGGCCATCTCCTTGATTGTATTTTTGTTGATGTTCAGCATACCACCAACGTTGAAGGTGACTTCACCCAAAGTCTTCGTGTAGTCCAACTGGAGTTCGAAACCACTGCTGTTCACTTTACCGCCATTGATATATGGTGCTTCGAAACCGATGAGGTCAGTGAAGGCTCCACTACCCTCTACCCAAATATCCTTGCGCTGTTGTGCGTAGAAGTCAATTTCTGCATTAAGCCCTCCAAAAAGTGTGGCATCAATACCGATATTGAATTTCTGAGCTTTCTCATGAGAGGGATCAGGTGTGGGCAACAGGCCAAGCGTAGAATTGGCATAGACGGGCTCAAAGCCACTGCCAAACGGATAGCTGCCTGTGTTTGAAGATCCCTGTGCATAGGACATTGCATAGTAGTTCCACACGTTGTCACCTGGCAAGTAATCGGTATTGATGATGCCAAAGCTGGCGCGGAGCTTCAGGAAGTTAATCCAGCTGACGTCTTTCATGAATGACTCGTTAGAAGCCACCCAGGCAGCAGAGAACGTAGGAGATAAGTTCCACTTGGTACCGGGTGCCAAGCGGTTGCTCCCTGAGTAGACCAGTGCAATCTCTCCGATGTAACGGTTATCGTATCCGTAGTGACCCAACCAAGAGATGTTGTGGCGATAGATGGTTTGTCCAGTGCTACCAGTAGAGTTCTGATACTCATAGTCCCACTTCAACTGGGTATATATATAATGCTTGTCGGCAAAAGTGCGGTCGTAGTTCATACCTGCCGAGATGATAAGGCGACGAGCCCAGTCCACTGTGCCAGCATTCTTGCTCATGGTACCAGGTGAACCCGATGTCCAGTAGTCGCCTTTTACGGGTGCTCCGTTTTCCCATCTGGCAACGGGATAGTTGCCGTAAAGATATGTCATACTGTGGTCTTCGTAGAGTGTAGAGTAGGTGTCATATCCCAGACGTACTGTGAGGCTGAGACCTGGTGTCCAGTATTTCAAGTCTTGTGTAAGGGTCATGTCTGCATACAAGGCACGCTCGTGTAGCTTGTAATAAGCAGCACCTGTGGATTCGGCCACAGGGTTGTTGACACCGCTATACGTTGAGCTGCCGCCCCAGTCGTCATTTTCGCTCTTGATGGGGAAAGCCAGGGAAGGGATGCTATATACCATGTCCCATAGATCGGCCTTGGCTGTTGAAGAAGAACTGCCAATAGAAGTGGGGCCGCCTGGACGCGACATCTCGCTGAGCATACCAAGCATATTGACTTTCATCAGGGTTGTTGGAGTCAGGTCGATATCAAGGTTGACGCGAAGGTTACCACGGACGTATTTGTCCTGCGTGGAGTATCCTTCGGTGGCATCGGTATTCTTGATGAAACCCTTGTCAGAAAGAACGTTCAGCATGGTGAAGTAGCGGAATTTCTCACCACCACCGCTTAACTCAACGCCAATCTTGTTGGTGGCACCGCTCTTGCGGAAAGTTTCATCCACCCAATTGACGTTTGGGTACTGGTATGGATACTGACCACTCTGGAAAGCAGCAATCTCTTCAGACATATAACGCGGACTGGCACCTTCGTTG
Source organism: Prevotella sp. (assembly GCA_017474485.1). Classification (GTDB taxonomy): domain Bacteria; phylum Bacteroidota; class Bacteroidia; order Bacteroidales; family Bacteroidaceae; genus Prevotella. Next base: position 4,476 of record JAFVHO010000219.1, on the reverse strand, counting down.
ACCATAGCCTCGTTCATGGCATTGGCAAAGGTTGCTCCATTGACGAACTTCGGGCGATGTACCTGCATGTTGAACAGGTGGTCGTAGGTAACACGGATGTTCTTGCTGTTGTACTGTCCACGCTTGGTGGTAATCAGGATGGCACCGTTGGCACCTTTGTAGCCATAGAGTGCTACGGCTGCAGCATCCTTCAGGACTGACACATGGTCTACTTCGTCGGGACTGATGATGCTGAGGTCGCGCTCAACACCGTCTACCAGGACGAGTGGATTGCTGAAACTCAGGCTCTGCAGGCCACGAACATAGAATGTCGGGTTCTGTTCAAAGTAGGTTCCTGTTCCTTGCAGTGATATTAAACCATTACCCTGACCAAGAATCGAGTTGCCGATGTCCTTGGAAGAGCGTTTGTTGACGTCTTTATTGGTTATGACAGAAACCGCAGCAGTAGACTGTGCACGGGTGAAATCCTTGTTTGCACCCACTTCAATGACTTGGTCAACAAAGTCAATGCCTGTGCTGTCCGTCTGTGCTGCTGCCGGCAGACTGACACCCACCAACAGCGAAAGCACGAATATATTTCTTTTTTTCATAATCGTTTCAATATTTCAATTATCCATTTGAAAAATTACCATCCGGGATTCTGGACAAGTCCATAACCCTTGTTAATCTCAGACAGTGGGAATGGCATCAGCAGCCACTTGAGCACTTCTTTGTCAGTAGGTTGGAAATCCCACAGATAGCGTTTCGGATTCTGAATCTCGAACTTTTGATAGGTGAACAAACTAGGCTCTTCTACACCAGCGTCCTTGTCTGTTCCGATATAGGCGCTGTTGTTCTGAATCAGCTCGCGCTTGGAGTTCAGCATCATACGGAAGGTAATCAGTCCATGCAGCTTCTTGGTCATCCAGTCGGTACGCTTGTAGCGGATCATGTCGTAGTAGCGGTTGTTGCTCATGCCCAGCTCGCAGGCACGCTCACGGAGGATGTCCTCCAAGAGACCTTCCTTGGTAGACAGGTCGGGCAGCTTGCTCTTGTCACCCTTATAGGCGGCCTGGCCATACTTCAGCCCCTTTAGACCGACGCGGGCACGAACCAGGTCTACTTGCTGGATGGCCTTTTCAAGCTGACCGCACTGGGCCAGACACTCGGCATACATCAGCAGCATCTCGTCGTAGCTCAGGTAAACCCATTGGGTGTATTTGCCGTAATACTCCTGTCCTAAGTAGTATTTGATGACACCATAACCCGTGGCAAAGCGGCCCAGGTCTTTCTCCATAATAAATACCTCACCGGTCTTCTCGTCAACCATGGCAGCATCGGTACCTTCGTGCTCACCGTTGACCCAGAGCTCGTAGACGTCACCCTCGGGTTTGCCGGTGGTCCAGTTCAGCGAGAGTGTCTGGCTGCAGACGATGGCGTTCTCATAGAGACGCGGGTCACGCGAGGCTTCCTTCTTGGTCACCTTACCCTTGGTCCACTTGTAGAACAGCTGACCGTTCTGACCGCCGATATTGCCGTTGATAGAGTCTACCTCCCAGTTGAATGGGCGGCCATCCTTCCAGGGGAACATCTCTACGTATTCCTCAGTGGGATTATAAGAGTGACGGTACGGACCTTTGCTGGTGCCGAAGGGACCTACGAAGTTGGCCCACTGGTAAGAAGCTTTGTTACTGGTCTGTCCAGTTACGCGGGTACAGTGGATGATTTCGCGACTGCCCTGATAGATATACCCCATACGGTAAGCCTGACGGTAGTCCTCAGGAGCGGTTCCTGTAGCCTGGTTCAGCTGATACCAGTTGCCTTCCTGGGCATTGCGGGTCATGAAGTCCTCGCAAGCCTTCAAAGCACGCTCCCAGCGCTCTTGCTTGAAGTCGCCATGCCATACAAGACTGTCCTTCTCGGCTTCTGTGGTGTTTCCAAAGTAGCCTTGTTCGGCATTATAGAGAGGAGAAGCGTTGAACAAGAGGATCTTGGCTTTCAAAGCCATGGCGCCTGCTGCCGTCCAGCGGCCAGTGTTGTTGGCGGCATCGGTATCAATCGTGTTGCCGTTGTAAGCCCAAAGCAAGTCGGGGATAGCCTCGTCAAGCAAGCCAACCATAAAGTTGACGGTATTTTCTGCCGTAGCACGGGGAATTTCGTAAGTTCCTTCCAAACCAGTGAAGGTGTGGTCAATGATAGGCAGACCGCCATAGATGGAAAAGAGGTCGAAATAGCGTGCTGCTATCAGACACTTGGCCTGTGCAATCATGTTCTTTTTCTCTGCATCCGTGAGCCCGGGAACATTGTCAATGTTTTCCATCAGCAGATAACATCTGCGTACGACCTCCCAAACGAAGTCGTGGGTGTAGGAAATCAGCGGGTGGTCGGTATTGGCGATGTCTGCTGATGTCAGCAGACCACCATAGTATTTACCAAAGGCACCACCGCCACTGAAGTGCTGCTGGTAGCAGTCGGTCATGGCATCCATCTTAGAGTTCCAGTAACTGGTACTCCAGGGAGCTACTGTTGCATTCTTGAAAGGCAGGCCGTAGTACTGCAACACGTAGAGTCCTACCAGGAACTGCTTCGTGTATTCTGCACTACCGAATACCGTGTCGAGTGACACCGTACCGCCAGGAGTCTTCTCAATGAAGGAGTTACCGAACTTGATTTCGTCGGTACAAGCTGTAAACGCCATGCAGCCCATCATCAGCGCCACTACTCCTGAAATTATTTTATGTTGTAGTCTCATAATATTTTACCTTAATTATATTAGTGATGTTAGAATCCAATCTTAATACTTGCAGTATAAGTACGCTGCAAAGGATAAGACGGGGTCGTGCTGGCACGAGCCTCGGGATCGCCAAATTTGTACGGAGTAATCGTGAAGAGGTTATAGGCACTGAGAGCCAACTGAAGGCCTGTCATACCGATCTTCTTCAGGAATGGGAAGTGGAAATCGTAGGCAATCTGGATGGTCTTCAGACGCAAATACTTGGCATCCTTCTCGTAGAGTGTGGAGCCTGCATAGTTCTGGTCGGCATTGTCCCATGTTGCGCGAGGATACTCCGCGTTCGGGTCGGGATTCTCAAGCGTCCAAGTGTTCTCCAGGTGATATTTCAGCAGACCGCCATCGAGCACGGTGGAACGGTTCTGGAAAGGACGGCGGAAGACATCGCCCAATACACGGCTCACATTCCAGGCACCAGTAAACTGGGCACTGAAAGAGAAGTCCTTATAGTAGGCGGCCAGGTTAAGACCTGCGATATATTCCGGGTCGTCCGTATAGCCATAATCGCGGCTCTGGTCGTTAGCATCGATGTATCCATTCTTGTCGAGGTCGACGAAGATGGGGTCACCGGGCTTCAGTTCTTTCAGCTGAGTGGGATAAGGCGTGCCAAACTCTGTCTGGTAATCAGCCTCTGCACCTTCATAATACAGCTTCCAGAATTTGTATTGCAAACGCGAACCGATACGACGGCCGGCTGTGTACATATATTCATTTGCCTGAGGAGCCTGTCGGTCCTCGATAATCTTGTTCTCGTTGTTCGAGATGTTGAACTTGACGTTGTAGCGGAAATCCTTACCAATCTTATCCTGCCAGTTAACGGACAATTCCCATCCATGGCTGTCGACCACACCGAAGTTGGTGTATGGAACAGTAAATCCGAGGAAAGCGGGAACGGTTCCGTCCTGCCAAAGAATGTTGGTACGGTGCTCCTTATAGTAGTCGAATACTACGCGCAGGCGGTCATCCAGGAAGTTCATGTCGAAGCCATAATCCTGTTTGAAGGCCTTTTCCCAAGATACGTCAGGATTGTTTTTTGCCGATTCGTAGGCACCCTTGGTAGCTGTTCCGTTTTCAATACCGAAGAGGTAAGCGAAACCAGGCTCGTTCACGCTGGTATAGGTGTAGCGGTCAAAGGTGGCCGTCTGGTTGACAACATAGGGGTCAGGCATATACATAAAACGGCTACCACCAATTTTGTCGTTACCAACGAGACCCCAAGAAGCACGGAGTTTCAAGAAACTGATTACCTTCTTGACGGGCTTGAAGAATGGCTCATCACTCATGACCCAACCCACAGAACCTGCAGGGAAGGCACCGAAGCGCTTGCCGGGCGCAAAGTTCTCGGAACCGTTGTAACCGAAGTTAAACTCTGCCATGTAGCGGTTGTTCCAGTCGTAAGTAATACGTCCAACGAAACCGACATAAGTACGGGGAATGTCTGAATAGTCACCACTGATATAATATTCCTTACTCTGATTGTAAAGTGCAAGTGCTGTGACCGTATGTTCACCGAAAGAACGATTATAATTCAGAGAGCCCTCAATGTACCAATTACGTCCATAGTTAGTAGCTGCATTGGAGTAAGCGGGTTCCGTCTTGTCACCGCTCAGACGGAAGTCTGTACGTTCACCCCAGGCATAAACAGGGATAACTTGTTCTTGGCCATCCTTGTCTATAATAGTTGTCGTACCCGTCTGGATGGGGTC